>JBKEAC010000011.1:0-8581 GCA_047971925.1 Mangrovibacterium sp. | reverse complement strand
GCTGAAGAAGTGTAGCGGGTTAGATATTGATAGTTACCCAAGTTGCCCACATTACCCATTTGTCCATATCCCATGCGCAATTTCAAGTTAGAAAGATTGGCAGCATTATCCAAGAAACCTTCCTCACTCAATCGCCAAGCGAATGAAGCCGAAGGGAAAACGCCCCATCTGTCATCAGGATTTAGTTTGGAAGAAGCATCGGCACGAACGGTGGCTGTAAACAAATATTTATCTTTGAAAGAATAGTTGCCACGCGCAAAGAATGAAATCAGCACATCTTCATTGATGCTCGGAATGAGAATGTTGTTCACATTCTTAGTCTCATCTTCAAATGTGGAACTTGACACAGTTTGGCTTTCTGAATAGAAGCTCTGATAAGCATAACCCCCAGTTGCATTGACACGATGATTGCCAACTTCTTTATTATACGTCAAATACAAATCCAATAGTTTGTTGTAGTTTGTAGCTTCTGTGCGGCTATCGTCAGTAAGTTGTCCCACCTGTGTATATTCCCAGTCAGCGAGCTTATACTTCTCGGTTGTAGCCCAAGCTCTATCATATCCAACATTCAATGTTGCTTTTAAATCAGGCAGGAAGTGGAACTTGTAATCAAACTTTGCATTACCTATAAAACGATTTACTGTCGCCATATCTTCCTGAGCTTTTAGAAGCATCATAGGGTTAGCCGTTGTGTTGATATTTCGAATATCTTCGTTATACCAGTTGGTGTATCTCCCATCTTCACGATACACCGATTGCGTAGGGTCGAACGCTGCCGCTGCGCCAATAGCTCCACGGTCGGCGAAATCATTTGCTACATAAGTATATTTCCCGTTTAGCTCCACTTTCAGATGATTGTCGAGCAGACTAGGAGAAACATTCAGCGCACTTGTAAAGCGATTCATTTCATCTGTTTCCAAAATACCATCTTGTGCAATATATCCCAGCGAAGCACGAACAGGAACGCCCTTAACACTTCCTGTAACACTGACATTATTGTCTGATGTTATCGCTGTGCGATAGATTTGGTCTTGCCAATCGGTGTTGCTCGTTCCCAAAAGAGACTTGCTACTATCGCTGCCATACTCATTGACAAAGTCTGTAAATTGAGCTGCCGACATCACATCGACCATATCGCGAGGTGTGGAAACCATCACCTTAGAGTCCACCACCACTTTCAATGGTTGATTTGCCTTGCCCTCTTTTGTGGTGATGATAATCACCCCATTTGAAGCACGCGAACCATAGATGGCAGTTGCCGAAGCATCTTTGAGCACAGTCATGCTCTCAATGTCGTTGGGGTTGATGCTCTCCAAGATGTTGCGCGAACCGCCAATATTTCCAAAGGCTAAAGGCACATCATCAACAATAATTAGCGGTTCAGTGGTTAATGATAGCGAACCTGTTCCGCGAATTTTAATTGAGGCACCACCACCTGGCGCTCCTCCGTTATTTGGAGAAATTGTAACACCTGTTGTGCGACCTTGCAGGAGGTTTTCGGCAGTAATAGCGGGTGCCTGATTAAAATCGCCCTCACCTAAAGATGTCACCGAACCTGTTGCATCTTTCTTTTGCACAGTACCATAACCAATCACCATTACTTCATCTAATGATTCAGTGGCTGAAGTTAAAGCTACATTTAAACTCGAGGCGTATTTCACCACCTCAGTTTGAAATCCCACAAAACTGATTTCCAGCAATTGTGAAGAATCCATTTCAATTGTGAAAACACCATCTAAATCAGAGAGGGTGCCATTGGTTGTTCCTTGAACCAAAATAGTAGCACCAGGAATACTTTCTCCTGTTGCTTTATCGGTAACTTTACCTTTTACCGCATGTTGAGCAAACACTTGCGTTCCACTCATGGAAAGCAATAAGACAATGCTCAATGTTAACGTTGTTAGCCAATGCTTCATCGCAAAATATTTAAAATTTGTAATCCTAAGTTTTCACAAACAACATCTTCAAAACTACATGAGTAGACGTTATTTATTTTCTACAAAACTATCATGCTATGCTTAATATTCATTTAATATTAAAATAAATATAGCTAAGTAAGAATAACAAATAGCTATTACCCAATATTATAAATAGAAAGAAGCATATAAAAAATATAGATTAAATATAACAAGACATAGCTATTAATCGGAGTAAATATTCAATTACCTACAAGTTCATAAGACAAAAAATTACTATTCCGATAGCCTAAAGACACGTTTTGTTAACATTCACAAAGCAATTCATTATAAAAACAAGCAAACACGCATCGCCATTCAACAATCTTTTATGATTCTCATTCTAAAACCTCTCCAAAATTCAAACTGAAAGCTCAATCCTGAAAAAAACAAGGTTCTATGTCGAATATGGATAGTAAAAATAATTTGACTCTTAAGTTGTTCCTAGCTTAAAGGAGGACGTGATTGAAACACAATTGCAACACGCTTGCAACAGTCGTTAATCATTTAATCGAAGCTTGGTGCACAGTTGCGGGAGCCTTCCATCATTTAATCGAAGCTTGCCGCCACTTTGCGGGGGCTTTCTATCATTTAATCGAAGCTTGGCGCAATACGTCTTACAACAGAACGACCTTTTGGTCATTATTACATTGCCTTACAGAATTAACCAAGCAAGATTCGACAATTCGCCGACCCACTAAATTCAACATAGAGCCAAAAGCAACGACATGCTAAAAACAAAAAAAAGAGGTTCATCAAAACGATAAACCTCTTTCACAAATTCGACTTCCAACAGAAATCACAAAAACAACTAAATCCCTTTGTAATTCAGATTTGTTGGTATAAATTTTTCAACAAAATCAATTTCAACTGCTTTTCGTTTCGCATAATCAGCAACCTGATCTTGCGATATTTTATCAACTCCAAAATAAACTGACTTTTGATGTGCGAAATATTGTCCACTCACGGTTGCTGTTGGATACATGGCATAATGTTCCGACAATTTCATGCCCAATGTCTCGGCTCCAAGCAAATCGAACAACTTCACCTTCTCATGATGATCGGGACTAGCCGGATAACCCAAAGCCGGACGAATTCCTTGATAATTTACAGCTAGCAAATCATCAATCGACAAATTCTCATGAGGAGCATAAGCCCAATATTCTCTACGAACTTTTAAATGCAACAATTCGGCAAACGCCTCAACAAGTCGATCCGATAAACTTTCAAGCATAATTGCTCGATAGTCATCATTCATCGCCTTCGCTTTTGCCACCTCTTCTTCTAATCCGATTCCTGCCGTGCAAGCAAAACCTCCCACATAATCCATCACTCCCGAATCTTTAGGTGCCACAAAATCACTTAAACAGTAGTTAGGAGAACCCTCGGCTTTTTCAAACTGCTGACGCAAATGATAAAAACGTGCCAATTCCTCATTACCACAATCATCGCTATAAAGCACCACGTCATCGCCATCTGATTGTGCCGCCCACAAACCATAAACACCATGAGCACGAACTAGCCGATTAGCCTCCATTTCATCGAGAAGTTCTTGCGCTTCCGCATATAAACGTCGAGCCTGTTCTCCATATTTCTCCGATTCTAATATCGCAGGATACTTTCCTTTAAAATCCCACGCAATAAAAAAGAACGTCCAATCAATATGCTTCCTAAGTTCTGCCAAAGGGAAATCGCGCAAATAATGAACTCCTAACTCTCGTGGCTTCACAATCGATATTTTATTCCAATCACACTTGAACTTATTCGTCCGTGCCTCTTCTAAACTCAAATATTTCTTTTCCTTCTTAGCTCCGTGCTGCTGCCTAATTTCCGCATATTCAACTTTCAATTTTTCTACAAATTCCGCATCATTTGCCAAAAGACTAGCCACCACGTTAACCGAACGACTAGCATCTTTCACATAAACCACCGGAGCCGAATATTGGGGAGCAATCTTCACTGCCGTGTGAATTTTCGATGTTGTTGCTCCTCCAATCAATAACGGAATTTTAAAACCTTGTCGTTCCATTTCCGATGCTACATTAACCATGATTTCTAGCGAGGGAGTAATCAAACCACTCAAACCAATCATATCAACATCATGACGCTTTGCTTCCTCTAAAATCGTTTCCGTGGGAACCATCACACCCAAATCAATCACTTCGTAATTATTACACGAAAGCACAACGCCAACAATATTCTTGCCAATATCGTGCACATCGCCTTTCACTGTTGCCAAGAGAATCTTCTTGCGCTTAACTTCTGCACCAGCAAACTTCTCTTTATCTTTCTCAATGTGAGGCAGCAAATAAGCCACCGCCTTTTTCATAACCCTTGCCGATTTAATCACCTGTGGCAAAAACATTTTTCCCGCTCCGAATAAATCGCCCACCACATTCATGCCATCCATTAAAGGACCTTCAATGATGCGCAATGTTGGCTGATAATTAGGCATGCATTCCTCTAAATCGGCCTCAACATAATCAACCACACCTTTCACCAAAGCATGCTCCAAACGTTTCTCAACCGGCAAACTTCTCCAATTATCTTCGCGTTGAGATTTCATTGAGCTATCAACACTCATGCTCTGCGCAAACTCTAGCAATCTCTCCGTGGCATCGGCACGACGATTTAACACTAAATCTTCCACATAAACCAAGAAATCGGCAGGAATTTCATCGTAAATCTGAAGCATACCCGGATTCACAATTCCCATATCCATGCCGGCTTTAATGGCATGAAACAAGAAAACAGAGTGAATAGCCTCGCGCACCGCATTATTCCCGCGGAAAGCAAAAGAAACATTGCTCACCCCTCCACTTGTTTTAGCATGAGGCAAATTCTTCTTAATCCAGCGAACAGCCTCAATAAAATCAACCGCATAATTATTATGCTCTTCCAAACCCGTGCCAATAGTCAAAATATTAGGGTCGAAAATAATATCTTCTGCCGGAAAATTTATCTCCTCTGTTAATAGTCGATAGGCACGATCGCATATTTCAATCCGACGTTCAAAACTATCGGCCTGCCCCTTTTCATCAAACGCCATTACAACAACCGAGGCTCCATAACGCTGAATCTTTCTCGCATGATTCAAAAAGACTTCCTCGCCTTCTTTCAATGAAATAGAATTCACAATCGCTTTCCCCTGCAAACATTTCAATCCTGTTTCAATGACCGACCATTTCGAGGAATCAACCATAATTGGAAGCTTTGCTATTTCAGGCTCCGACATCATGAGATTCAAAAAACGATGCATTTCTTTCTCCGCATCGAGCATAGCATCATCTAAATTAACATCAATAATTTGTGCGCCATCTTCCACTTGAGCTGCTGCAACCGACAATGCCTCTTCAAACTTCTCTTCTCTAATTAAACGTGCAAACATGCGCGAACCCGAAACATTGCATCGTTCGCCCACATTCACAAAGTTAGTTTGTGCCGTAATCGTTACTGGCTCTAATCCACTGAAACGCGTCAAACAATCATTCTCAGCCCTAACATGAGGCTTTGCTTGCTCAGCTGCTTTTGCAAATTGTGCAATGTGCTCTGGAGTTGTACCACAACAACCACCAACAATATTCACTAAACCCTGATCTAAAAACTCGCCTATTTGAGCCGCCATCTGCTCGGGAGTTTCATCATACTCCCCAAACTGATTGGGCAAACCCGCATTCGGATAAGCACTAATATAGAATGGCGCTTTTTCACCCAAATCTTTCAAATACTGGCGTAAATCTTTTGCCCCTAACGAACAATTAAAACCAATGCTCAACAAATCTAGATGGCGCATTGATGTTAAAAACGCCTCAGGTGTCTGCCCCGAAAGCGTTCGACCACTATTATCTGTAATTGTGCCCGAAACCATCACTGGAACTCGTTCTCCTCGTGCCTCAAACACCTCTTCAATAGCAAACAGTGCCGCCTTAGCATTCAGGGTGTCGAAAATAGTTTCAACCAAAAGAACATCAACACCTCCATCAAGCAATCCATTCACCTGCTCCACATAGGCCTCCTTCAGCTCATCGAAAGTTAGCGCACGAAAACCAGGGTCATTCACATCGGGCGACATTGATAGTGTGCGATTAGTTGGACCAATAGAACCGGCAACATAGCGCGGTTTTTTCTGATTTTGAAGCGTATATTCATCGCAAAGCCCCTTCACCAACAAAGCCCCCTGCTTATTGAGTTCATAAACCCATGCCTGCGTGCCATAATCGGCCTGAGAAATCGATGTTGAACTAAACGTATTTGTCTCAATTATATCGGCTCCTGCCTCTAAAAACTTCCGATGAATTTCACAAATCACATCAGGACGTGTGAGGGTAAACAAATCATTATTACCCAACAAATCTTTTGTTACCCCACGCATTTCCTCATTGCGAAAATCCTTTTCCGTTAAACCATATCTTTGAATCATAGTGCCCATTGCACCATCAAGAACAAGAACCCTTTTAGCAAGCTCTTGGCATATATCTTTTTTCTTTGTCATACTGTTCTTAATAACCTAATCCTTTTAGGCTAAATTTTAATTTCAACACCCCCCATCATCCCAATCATCCTTCCCAATTCCATTATGCAAACCCTATGAAGTAAGCTGTTGAAACACATGTTCCAAACTCGCTTGTTTTTCCATCATCGCAAGAATAACCAAGCCATGCTGCACCGCAAAATTAAAAATCATCGGACGAATATCATCAACTCCCGATGCCGTCAATAAAAACTTCCGTGCCCCCAAACAATGAAGCTCACCCACAAAAGGCAAATCCTGCAACAGCCTAAAATCAAGCTCATTCAAAAACTCAAGCTCCACTTGCTGAACACTATTCAAGCGACGTCCCTTCAACTCAACCGACGAATTATCGGCAATCAAACAACCATTATTAATAATCAACACCCTATTGCAAATCGCCTCAACCTCTTGCATAATATGCGACGAAAAAAACACCATTTTTTCAACAGCAATACCTTTAATAAGCGTACGAATTTCTTCTAACTGATTAGGGTCTAAACCCGTAGTTGGCTCATCTAAAATTAAAAGCTTCGGATCATGAATCAAAGCCTGAGCCAAACCAACTCGCTGCCGATAACCCTTAGAAAGAGCCGAAATTTTCTTATTTTGCTCCTTAACCAAACCCGTCATTTGAACAACTCTATCAACAGCAGCCGTTTTCTTTTTAATGCCATACATACCTGCCGTAAACGCCAAATATTCACGCACATATAAATCCAAATAAAGCGGATTATGCTCCGGAAGATAACCAATCTCACGACGCAATCTATAATTGTCGGGCGTCATCAACTGATCACCAATTCTAACCTCGCCAGAATCGGGCGATAAAAAACCAGTCATAATCTTCATTGTTGTTGACTTCCCAGCCCCATTTGGTCCTAAAAAACCCACCAACTCACCCACTCCAAGCGAAAACGAAATATTATCAACAGCAAGCTGTTCACCGTAAGTTTTGCGTAAATTTTCAATACTAATTGCCATAGCTCAAAGATAATTATTCACCGACACATAGACCCCAAAACAGGACAAATAAACAAAATTGAACCGCAAATTTAGCAAACTTCTAAAAACCAGCTCCTCTTTCCCGCCCTTTTCTCTTTGAAAAAGGTAAAACCATTTATTGGGGGGTGCCGGCATTCCACACCTCCGCAAGCCTAGCCCTGCCGTCGCGCTTTCCGCTGCAATCTTTTAAGGGGGCGAGAGACAAAGCCCCCTTAAAAGGATTTCCGCTACAATCGCTCACCCAGCTGCGCCACTAAACCCGATACAGCCACATCAAATCGCATCAATAAACAGAGCGTTCAAAGCCGTCGAAAAAGGGCAAATAAAATTCCCTTCGCTCTTTGAGCATGCAATTTAATCACCTCTAAGAACAAACATAATAACAGTTTCATCTCAACAAAATAAGTCATCGAAATAGCTTTCGCTCATGGACTCATAAACGCATCATTAAGCACCTCCTGCTTCATGCCGAAACGTAAAATCAAGTCAGTAAGATGAATATCATCGCACGATGTGATTATTAAAATAGCATGCACTAAAGAGTTCATTTCACCAATTTTGATGTCCGTTCTAATTTTAACTGTCTTTGTAGTCATAAAAGTAAATTTTAAAAAAGTGTAAACTCAAATGATTGTCATCTGAGCGAAAAATAAAAATAGCCTAAAAGACGATCCAATAAATTCCTACCGGCTTTCCAATTACATAATTATACTTTCTAGAAATTTTTTACAATTTTCTAGCAAAAAAAAGTAATAAAAATGAAAAATATTTTTCAACCAACAGAAAATCAACAAACTAAAATTTATTTTTTTTTCGCATGACGAACAGATTGTAGGTATTTTTCGTCAAAAATGTAATCTCCAAATAGCAATTTACACCAAAATTGCAATGTCCAATTAGAAATAAAAAATTTTTAAAGACTAAAAACATAATGTGAATGGACGTGAAATAATATTTTCAGACAAAATACAAAACGGGAATTGACATGAAAAAATTTTTTCAGACAAAAAACAAAACGGGAATGGACTTGAAAAAAATTTTTCAGACAAAAAACAAAATGGGAATGGACGTAAAAAAAAAAAATCAGACACATTTTACAAATCCGATGAGC
>JBKEAC010000010.1:0-8418 GCA_047971925.1 Mangrovibacterium sp. | reverse complement strand
TCCCATTTTGTTTTTCGTCTGAAAAAATTTTTTCACGTCCATTCCCGTTTTGTTTTTCGTCTGAAAAAAATTTTTCACGTCCATTCCCATTTTGTTTTTCGTCTGAAAAAATTTTTTCACGTCCATTCCCGTTTTGTTTTTCGTCTGAAAAAATTTTTTCACGTCCATTCCCATTTTGTTTTTCGTCTGAAAAAATTTTTTCAT
Source organism: Mangrovibacterium sp. (assembly GCA_047971925.1). Taxonomy (GTDB): domain Bacteria; phylum Bacteroidota; class Bacteroidia; order Bacteroidales; family Prolixibacteraceae; genus JBKEDC01. The sequence continues at coordinate 8,214 of JBKEAC010000010.1, read as the reverse complement.
GTCCATTCCCATTTTGTTTTTCGTCTGAAAAAAATTTTTCATGTCCATTCCCATTTTGTTTTTCGTCTGAAAAAAATTTTTCACGTCCATTCCCATTTTGTTTTTCGTCTGAAAAAATTTTTTCACGTCCATTCCCATTTTGTTTTTCGTCTGAAAAAATTTTTTCTTGCTAATTGGACATTGCAATTTTGATGTAAATTGCTATCTGGAGATTACATTTTTGACGAAAAACACCTACAATCAGTTTGGCATGCGAAAAAAAAATTCAAATTTTATTGTGTTGATTTGCTGTTGTTTGAAAATTATTTTTCATTTTTCTTCCTTTTTTTTGCTCGAAAAGTGTAAAAACTTGCTCGAAAGTATATGTATGTAAATGAAGACTGGTCGGATATAAATCGTCTTTTAGGCTATTTTTACATTTCGATCACATTAACATTTTTTAAAAATTCAGAATTATGACAATTATTTGTAAAATGACAAAAAATGCAAAAGCTTTGATTTCGGCATCTAGGGTTTCTTGTTCAAAAATATCGCCTCATGCGATTTTGCAAGCATGGAATAATATCGCATGGCAATCGGAAACGTGAACAAAAGGCGTGATTAAAGACAAATGAAAAAAAAGCACAGCCTTTAATAGCGACAAAGCCCCATGAATGACCAAAAAGGAAAGAGAAATAATTCGAGCTCGAAACGCGAAGAAGAAAAATTTCCGGCAGAATTATGATTTTATTCCGCCGAAATATCTAATTTTACCCAATGATCAAGATTCTATTATATCCATTCAGTATAATATATGCCCTTATTGCCGAAATTCGCAATTGGCTTTATGATGTTGGCTTGCTAAAAACAACTCACTTTGATATCCCCATCATTTGCGTGGGAAACATCACCGTGGGAGGAACAGGCAAAACGCCTCACACCGAATATTTAGTACACTTATTAAGAAGAGAGTATAAAATTGCCGTGCTCAGTCGTGGCTATGGCAGAACATCGAAAGGTTTTCATTGGGTTGAAAAAAACAGCAACTCAAGCGAGGTTGGCGATGAACCTCTGCAAATGAAGCGGAAGTTTAAAAAGGAGCTTTTCGCCGTGTGCGAAAACCGTGTGGCTGGAGTAAAACGCATTTTAGCGGAGCATCCCGATGTTGATTTAATCCTACTCGATGATGCCTTTCAGCACCGAGCAATAGCCCCAAGTTTGAAAGTTTTGCTCGTTGATTACAACCGACAAATCATGAACGACATGGTGATGCCGGCAGGGCGCATGCGCGAACTGGCATATCAGCACAAGCGTGCCGACATTGTGGTTTTCACCAAATGCCCCATGAGTTTGAGCGGTGCCGACAAGGCGAAACTAAGATTCCGATTGAAAAAACGAGCCCATCAGCAAGTGTTCTTTTCATGCATGGACTACGGAAAACCGCGAAAACTAATCGATAAAAGCAAACTAAGCATATCGCTATTTTCGCAAGCAATCATGCTCACGGGAATTGCACGACCCGAACCATTCAAAAAATACTTGGAAGAACATTTGTTTGTGGCAAAAGAGCTCATTTTCCCCGACCACCATAATTATAGCGACGATGATGTGGAACGTATTTCCATTGCGGCAGAAAAAAACAAGAAAATGCCTATCATCACCACCGAAAAAGATGCTGCTCGATTAGCTTCCATTGACATTCCGCTCGATTTAAAAGATAGAATTTACTACGTGCCGATCGTGGTGAAGTTCCTCACTCAAGAATCGGGATATCACGATTTTAATACAAATATTTTAAACCATGTTGCAACACATTCAAGAAACAGCAAAATTTATCCAATCGAAAATTAATCACCAACCTGAAGTGGCAATCATCTTAGGTTCTGGCTTAGGCGGACTTGCCAAAGAAATCGATGTTGATGTTTGCTTGCCCTATACCGAAATTCCAAATTTCCCCGTTTCAACGGTGGAAGGGCATAGCGGTCAGTTCATATTCGGAAAGCTGGGCGGAAAATATGTCATGGCAATGCAAGGTCGTTTCCATTATTATGAAGGATATGACATGAAAGAGGTGACCCTCCCTGTGCGTGTGATGAAGGCCATGGGAATTAACAGCCTCTTTGTTTCGAACGCATCGGGTGGTTTAAATCCCGATTACAAAGTGGGCGATTTAATGCTCATTACCGACCATATTAACTTTTTCCCCGAACATCCGCTTCACGGCAAAAACGACGACCGACTAGGTCCACGTTTCCCCGACATGAGCGAGTGTTATTCGAAAGATTATGTGCAAAAAGCGTTGAAAATTGCAGCCAACAAAAAGATTGACGTGAAAAGTGGTGTTTATGTGGGTGTGCAAGGTCCAACTTTTGAAACTCCGGCGGAATACAAAATGTTTCGCATTTTAGGTGCCGATGTAGTGGGCATGTCAACAGTGCCTGAAGTGATTGTGGCTCGTCATTCGGGCATGAATGTTTTTGGCATTTCAATCGTTACCGATAGTGGCGTGCCTGGCGAAATAGTGGAAATATCGCACGAGGAAGTGCAAATTGTGGCTGCTGCTGCCGAGCCCAAAATGACTTACATCATGAAAACGCTCATTGAACAGATTTAAGTGCAAGGTGGGAAGCAGAAAGCGATAAGCAAAACTAAAGCTTCAGGGTCTTCTAAAAAAAAGATTTAAGAAGACCCCTGAAGTAGAAACTACATGACTAGTTGAAAAGTATGTTGAAATGAATATAGCGCACCCTTTTAGAGAGGGAAACGGACGTTCAACACGCATATGGCTTGATTTGATATTTAAAAAGGAACTGAAACAAGTTGTTGATTGGAGTTTAATTGATAAAAATGATTATTTAATGGCTATGGAGCGAAGCCCTATAAAAGATATTGAGATTAAGCATTTGCTAAAAGAAGCTTTAAGCAATGAAATTAATAATCGTGAAGTTTATATTAAGGGCATTGACCATAGTTATTATTACGAGGGATATAATATTTATAAGGCAGAGGAATTGTAGAAGTTAAGTTGCAGACCATTTTCGTGAGGTCAGGAAAATGATAGAATTGGGCAAGAGTGGAACAAGAAACGTTGTGCAGACAAAATGGGTAATGAGCAAAAAAAGTGTTGTAGTCGAAGTAATAAAATTAACAGCGATTAATACGGATTTTAATGGTATAAAAGATGCTGTTGACTTGGTCGTTTCGTCATTGAATGAGAAGAATTAATAGAAAACGCTATGGTTAAAGTTGATGAAATTTTAGGTGTTGAACATGGGGATATGATAAAGTTTAGGTTTATGTGGGAGGTGTGTCTATGGGAAAAATGACAGTATATCATGGTGGCTATTCTGAAATAAAAACGCCTAGAATAATTATAGGTAGAAATACTAAAGATTTTGGGCAAGGCTTTTACTGTACGATAATTCGTGAACAAGCTGAGCGTTGGGCAAAAAGATACGATGTTAAAACTGTAAATACATATACAGTAAGACTTGATAGCAAATTAAATATTTTAGAATTTAAAGAACTGACAGATGAATGGCTAGATTTTATAATCGATTGCAGAAATGGAATTGAACACAATTATGACATTGTTATTGGTGCGATGGCAAACGACCAAATTTATAATTATATAGCAGACTACATTGACGGCATAATTACTAGAGAGCAATTTTGGGTTTTAGCAAAGTTTAAATACCCTACACATCAAATCAACTTTTGCACTGAAAAATCGATTAATTGCCTTGAGTTTGTTACTTGTGAGGAGATTAAATAATGATTGGTAGAGAAAATAAAAAAGAAAATGATTTATTTTTCACATGTAGTTTAATTGAATATATTTCACGTAAAACAAAAAATAAACGCAATTATGTTGTGGAAAAATTAGGAAGAATATGTATAGAAAAAATATATGACTTAGCCGATATATACCATAGCGATAATATAGAAACAGTTGCAGAAGATTTTATAAATAAAGCAAACATTTTAAATGGTGACTTTGATAATATAAAATATACGAAATATGCAATACCTAGTTACTGGGATATTGGCAAGGTGTATAAACGATTCATTTTAGGCATTGCAAAAGAAAAAAATATTGATGTAGTCGATGCTCTATTTGAGGCTTATCGTTCTTTTGTTAGTGATAAGATTGATGATTATAATAGCAGTTTCTATTATGATACGCCACAAAATATATTGAATGCTTTTTTGGAGAATAAACTAGAATAAAATTAACCCAATTAGGAGTTTTCATGAAACTTACATTTGAAAAACAAGAATAAAACCCCCCAACAAATAAACACTCAAAATTATCGAACAGCAAAAAAACAACACAAATGAATAGCACTGCACAGCGACAAGCACTTCAAAATCAGATATGGAAAATTGCCAACGAAGTACGTGGCACAGTTGATGGATGGAACTTTAAACAATATGTACTAGGTGCACTATTCTATCGCTTCATTAGTGAAAATTTCACCAACTACATTGAAAATGGCGATGAAAGCGTGAACTACGCAAAAATGTCCGATAATATAATTACACCCGATATAAAGGAAGATGCCGTTAAAGCAAAAGGCTACTTCATTTATCCTAGTCAGCTTTTTGTGAATGTGGTTGAAAAAGCCCTCAGCAACGAGAATTTGAACACCGAGCTCAAAGCGATTTTCAATGCGATTGAAGAATCGGCAAAAAACTATCCATCGGAAGTAGATATTAAAGGTTTGTTTGACGATTTCGACACCACGAGCATACATTTGGGTCAAACGGTTGCCAATAAAAACAACACGCTATGCAAGGTGTTGAAAGGAATTAATGAGCTAAAATTTGGAAATTTTGAAGACAATCAGATTGACCTCTTTGGTGATGCCTATGAGTTTTTGATTTCAAACTATGCCGCCAATGCGGGAAAATCGGGCGGTGAGTTCTTCACCCCTCAAAGCGTATCTAAACTTATAGCAAAACTTGCAGTACATGGGCAGTCGAAAATAAATAAGATTTACGACCCTGCTTCCGGTTCAGGTTCCTTATTATTACAAGCAAAAAAACAGTTTGATGAGCACATCATTGAAGATGGTTTTTTCGGCCAAGAAATAAACCACACCACCTATAACTTGGCGCGCATGAACATGTTTCTGCACAACATTAATTACGACAAGTTTAATATTGCTTGGGGAAACACCCTCTTAGAACCCCACTTTGGCGACGACAAGCCTTTTGATGCCATTGTTTCAAACCCACCCTATTCAATTAATTGGATTGGCGACGACGACCCCACACTTATAAACGACGACCGATTTGCTCCGGCAGGCGTGCTGGCACCTAAATCGAAAGCCGACTTCGCCTTTGTGCTTCATGCCTTGAGCTACCTTTCAGGCAAAGGAAGGGCTGCCATTGTTTGTTTCCCGGGAATATTCTACCGTGGAGGTGCCGAACAGAAAATAAGAAAATATTTGGTGGATAATAATTTCGTGGAAACGGTCATTTCTCTTGCCCCAAACTTATTCTTTGGAACTTCCATCGCTGTTAACATTCTGGTGCTTTCTAAACACAAGAACGACTATAAAACGCAGTTTATTGATGCGAGCGGACCCGATTTCTTCAAAAAAGAAACCAACAACAATGTGCTTGAAGACCCACACATTGAGAGCATCATGACCATGTTCAGCAACAAAGAAGATGTGGAACACTTGGCGAAAACAATCGACAACCAAAAAATTGCCGAAAACGACTATAACCTTTCGGTGAGCTCATATGTGGAAGCAAAAGACACACGCGAAAAGATTGATATAGCTGAGCTTAACAAAGAAATAGCAGCCACAGTGGGTAAAATAAATAAGCTTCGTGCCGATATTGATGCAATTGTAGCAGACTTGGAAGGAGGCACAATATGAAAGAAGAACAAAAAGGAGAAATAATCCTTTATCAAGCAGAAAACGGAACTACTAAAATTGAAGTTCGGCTCGAAAATGAAAATGTTTGGTTAACCCAAGCTCAATTAGTTGAGTTGTACCAATCGAGCAAATCCAATATCAGTGAGCATATTAAGCATATTTTCGAAGAAGGCGAATTGTCGGAAAATTCAGTTGTTCGGAAATTCCGAACAACTGCAACAGATGGCAAAGACTATAATACAACCTATTATAACCTCGATATGATTATCTCGTTGGGGTATCGTATCAAATCGCATATTGCTACCAAGTTTCGTATCTGGGCTACCGAACGCTTAAAAGAATACATAGTAAAAGGGTTTACCATGGACGATGAACGACTTAAAAATGGTGGCACAGTATTAACGAATGATTATTTTGAAAGACAACTTGAAAAGGTTCGAGAAATTAGACTTTCTGAAAGAAAATTTTATCAAAAAATTACAGATATATACGCTACTGCATTAGACTACGATTCTACTGCAACGGCAACTAAAAGATTTTTTTCTGCCGTAGAAAATAAACTGCATTATGCTATACATGGGAAAACTGCCGCAGAGGTTATTTATAATCGTGCAGATTCTCAAAAAGAAAATATGGGACTTACAAATTGGGACGGTGCTCCAAAGGGTAAAGTTCATAAATCAGATGTTAGCATTGCTAAAAATTATTTGTCGGACAAAGAGTTATCGCAACTTCAAAGAATTGTTTCGGCTTATCTTGATATGGCAGAGGTGCAAGCAGAAAGACATATACCAATGACTATGGAAGATTGGGAAAAACGTTTGAATGGTTTTTTAACATTGTGGGATAGCGAAATTTTAAAAGATAATGGCAAAATTACGGCAGAGATTGCAAAAATCGCTGCTGAAACAGAATTTGAAAAATATAGAATCGTTCAAGATAGATTATATGAAAGCGACTTTGATAGCTTTCTACTTAGCAAAAACGGAGGTGAAGCATGAGCAAATTAGAGGAATTGATAAATGAGCTGTGCCCTGAGGGGGTGGAGTATAAGGAACTTTCAACGGTTTTAAAAATAAAAAATGGTAAGGACTATAAGCAATTTGATACAGGCGAAATAGAAGTATATGGTTCAGGTGGAGTAATGACATATATTGATACTTTTGCGTATGATATGCCGTCTGTATTAATTCCTAGAAAAGGTTCGATTGACAAGTTATATTATGTAGATAAACCTTTTTGGACTGTAGATACAATTTTTTATACAGAAATAAACGCAATGACGTGCATACCTAAATATGTATATTACTGTCTACAAAAAGAACACTTAGAGAAATTGAATACGGCAGGTGGCGTACCAAGTTTAACACAAACAGTACTTAATAAAGTTACAATTCCCGTCCCACCCCTAGAAGTACAACGTGAAATTGTACGTATTTTGGACAATTTCACGGAGCTAACAGCGGAGCTAACAGCGGAGCTTGAAAAAAGACAAAACCAATATGAGTTTTATCGAAATGAGTTGTTTAGCAATATCGACAAGGTAGAAAATATTAAATTATCAAATCTTGTCAATATATGTACTGGTAAATTAAACGCAAATGCAATGGTTGAAAACGGACAATACTTATTTTTTACTTGCGATGAAAATCCGTTCAGAATAGATACATTTGCGTTTGATACGGAAGCCATTATTATTTCAGGCAATGGAAGTAAGGTTGGTCATATCAATTATTACAAAGGAAAATTTAATGCATATCAAAGAACATATGTATTGTCTGAATTTAATAAGAATGTAAATACGAAATATCTATTACACTATTTGAAAAATAAGCTTAGAGATTATATTATTTTACACTCAAGAAAGGGTTCTGTACCGTATATAACAATGCCAATGCTAGAAAATTTTATTGTACCAATTCCACCCCTTGCCGAACAACAACATATAGTAGAAATCCTAGACCGTTTTGACACCCTATGCAACGACATTACAACAGGCTTACCGGCAGAGATAGAAGCAAGACAAAAACAATACGAACATTACAGAGATAAACTACTCTCGTTTAAACAAAAGGAGAACTAACATGAGTACATATAACAGCATTGCAGAATCGAACAACTTCATTGTTCTTGATAAATACACCAAATATTATGCAGCAAATGAAGCTCCCACTACCTACCAAACAGAAGCAGCACTAGAAAAGGAATTCATTCAAGACCTGATTAATCAGGGCTATGAAAACCCCACTAACTTAAACTCCAACGAAGCATTGCTGCAAAATGCACGGGTGCAATTGCAATTACTCAACGAAATGGTGTTCACAAATGAGGAGTGGAATCG
>JBKEAC010000009.1:0-66418 GCA_047971925.1 Mangrovibacterium sp. | reverse complement strand
TAGCAAGGGGCGCTAGCCCTGTGGTCTTTGTAGCAAATAAGCACACAGCAACATAGCAAGGGGCGCTAGCCCTGCGGTCTTTGTAGCAAATAAGCACACAGCAACATAGCAAGGGGCGCTAGCCCTGTGGTCTTTGTAGCAAATAAGCACACAGCAACATAGCAAGGGGCATCGCCCTGCGGTTGGGTTGTGATATTGTCATGTTCGGTTGATGTTCTTGTTTCATATCGTAAAGATACAAAACCGTGCAACGGTCTTAATTCATATAAAAATTGCGTGAATGGAATAATCCCGAATGACAATCCGAAACGGTGAATAGCCGTAAGGTAGAGACGCATTGCATGCATCTCACCGCGTGAATGGGTTCGGTGGTTTCAGGGTTGCGGAGAACAATTTGGCAGTTCAGCACGCTATTTTTTTGAATTATCTATCTTTTTACTATTTTTGCAAGCTCAAAGCAGGCTGGATAGTTCAACGGATAGAACGAGCGTTTCCTAAACGTTAAATAGGGGTTCGATTCCCCTTTCGGCTACTCATTGAACAAAGGTTCAACGTGGGGAGTGGGGAGTGGGGAGTGGGGAGTGGTTAGGTATTAGTTATTAGGTATTAGTGGTTAGTGGTTAGTGGTTAGGGGTTCGTTATTAGTGGTTAGTGGGGAGTGGTTAGGGGTGAGGGGTTAGTGGTTAGTGGGGAGTGGTTAGTGGGGAGTGGTTAGGGGTTAGTTATTAGTTATTAGTGATTAGGGGTTAGTGGTTAGGGGTTAGTGGTTAGGGGTTCGATTCCACTTTCGGCTACTCATTGAACAAGCAGCAAGAGAACTATGCAAGAAGATATTAAAAAAGCACTCGATGTGCTACACTCCGGAGGAATAATATTGTATCCCACCGACACCATTTGGGGAATCGGTTGCGATGCGACAAACGAATCGGCTGTGAAACGAATTTTCGAAATTAAGCAACGCGAAGACTCAAAAAGCATGCTTGTTCTCATGGAAAACATCAATCTGATTGAGCGTTATGTGGCAGAAGTTCCCGAAATCGCCTATGACTTAATCGAGCTGAGCGAAAAGCCAGTAACCATTATTTACGATGGTGCCAAAAACATTGCTAAAAACTTAATTGCTCCCGATGGAAGTATCGGAATTAGAATTACGAGCGAGCAATTCACGCAACGATTAATTCAGCAATTTCGAAAACCAATCGTTTCCACCTCCGCCAACCTGAGCAATTCCCCCTCGCCCACTTTCTTTTCGGAAATCAGCGAAGAAATTAAATCGGCAGTCGATTATGTGGTGAGCTATCGTAGAGAAGACACAACACCACATGAGCCTTCGAGTATTATCAAACTCGGACGAGGCGGCGAAATTCGAGTTATCAGGAAATAAGAAAGGAAGAATACAAGAAGAAGACAGCTAATTGCTAGCATGTTTCAAAAAAAGCTTGCCACATTTGCAAAGAATAACAGCAAATGCGACAAGCTATAATTTTTAAGGAAACTTCAAAAGAAATCGCTATTAATAACCTGCGTTTAATAATCGAAACTACTTCCTCCGAGAAATTCACGCAAGAGCGAAGTGGGCGGAATTTCGGCATCATCAACATGACGAACATAGCTAAAGAATTTGAGCAATCTGCTGGCATCGGCAAATTCGGGAGCCGACTCAGGAACGGCCTCCAAAAGGGGTTCAGCATGTTTTTTCAAGACTGCCAATTCGTAAATCAAGGCAGAATTAAACATGATGTCGGCATTTTCTTGGTAAGGGAAAATATTCTTCTCTTCTCCCCTCCTCACACTTTCCATGCGTTTAATGGTTTCTCTTGCCCCATAGCCACGATATTTACTATCGCGCACCATGCGACGAATCAGACGATTGTCGGTTGTTGAAATATAGTTTTGATCGTCGTGTGAAATCTGGGTGAGCGCAGAAAGAAAGACTTTAAAAATGTGTTCACTATCAATCTGAGGGAGCAAATTGGGATTCATACCGTGAATACCCTCAACAATCAGAATATGTCCGGGTTTTAAACTAATGCGCTTCCCCGAAGGCTCTTGCTTACCTAAAATAAAATTAAATCGTGGAAGTTCAATTTCCTCGCCGGCAAACAATTTTTCTAAATCGGCATTAAATTGAGGAATGTTAATAGCTTCGAGCGCTTCAAAGTCGTAGTTACCACGTTCATCGCGCGGCGTGTCTTCGCGATCGACAAAATAATCATCAAGACAAAGCAAATGAGGACGAACGCCATTCACCGACAATTGCACAGAAAGTCGTTTGCTAAAAGTTGTTTTCCCCGAAGCTGAAGGACCAGCCACAAGCACCACACGAATATCGCGCTCGTTTTGAGAAATGGCGTTGGCAATTTCGGCAACCTTCTTTTCTTGAAGAGCCTCGGCAACCTTAATCGCCTCACCAGCTAAACCACGATCGACTAAGTGATTTAAATCGACTAAGTTTGGAACCCCAAGCAATTCCACCCAACGATTATATTCTTTGAAAACGCCAAGCAATTTGTTTTGCAATTCGAAAGGATAAACGCGATTAATATCGGCAACATCGGGAAGTTGCAGAATCAATCCTTCCTTATAAATAGCTAAATCGAAAACCGATAGATAGGCCGTTGATGGCACATGCGGACCATAGAAATAGTTGCAATAATCGCCAAGAAAATATAAATGAGCAAAGAGCGTGCCTTTCTGTTCAAACAAACCGGCTTTTTCATGGAGATTTGAATCATTGAGCATCGCAACCGCATCGGAAGTAAGCATACCTTTGCGCACGAAAGGTAAATTCAGCTCCACCAAACGATTCATTTCATTTTTAATGAGCTGCACATCATCGGCTAAAATCTTTCTGCCAAAATCGGAAAGCTCACAATAACAACCCTTGCTAATGCTATTCATTATCTGCAATTTGGCATTCGGGAAAATGCGACGAACCGCCACATAGAGCAAGAATTGCAGGGAACGACGATAAATCCGCTGCCCTTCACGGTGCGTGTAATCGATAAACTCTATTTGCTTCGACTTCACCAAAACAAAGTCTAAATCTTTTGCGGTGTTATTCACAAGCGCACCCAAAATCGGATATTTTAAATGCTCGGCACGATCACGACAAAGCTCGTGAAGAGTAGTACCTAGGGGATAATCTTTTTTCCAATTGCCATGCACACCATGCACTGTAATCATTTTATTCATTTGCTAATTTTTTGTTTGTTTAAATAGCCAATACCATCGTTCCAAAGCCATCATGCGCCCACAAGAGAGAATCAGGCAAATGGAAAGACAAGGTTTTTGTGTTTCATTTAAAAAGCTTGTGAACCCAGTCTTCACTGGCTAACAATCATTAAGCTAAGATAACAAAAAAAACGGAAACACAGCTCCACAAAGGTAGAATACGCAAAAAATAGCGCTAGAAAAAGGAAGAAAAGAAAGAATAACTAGCTTGAAAAAGCATCGAGTGGACAGGCATAAGGTCGATGGTATAGGCAATTCAGAAAGAAAGAACGAAGGAATAAACAGGAAGCAGATTTAAAGCTATAAATTGAGGATAAAGAACAGAAATATAGAACAAGAAGAGCTATGAAAAACTGATTTTAAGATAGAAGACTAGGGAAATTCGATTTTTAAATAGGTATTTATACTGAATTGTGGGGTGAAAATATCTATTTTAATACTTGAAAAACAGTATAGTTAGAAAAAAGGACGTAGCGCAAAACAAAACAACATATAGCATTTGAACATTAGACTTAAAAAGTCGATAATAATCTTTCAAATGAAAAATAATCACAATAAAATGACTTTTTATGAAAATTTACTTTGAACTTTAAATGTTAAATGTATTACTTTGCGACTGTTTTAAAAAAGAGAACAATTTATTAACCATTAAATTTTTTTGACTATGTCTGATATAGCAGCTAAAGTAAAAGAAATTATCGCTAACAAACTTGACGTTGAAGAAAGCGAAGTAGTAGAAGGTGCATCATTCACAAATGATTTAGGTGCAGATTCACTAGATACAGTAGAATTAATCATGGAATTCGAAAAAGAATTTGATTTACAAATTCCAGACGATGAAGCAGAGAAAATCACTACTGTAGGAGAAGCTATCTCTCACATCGAAGCAGCGAAAGCTTAATTTGATCAGCTAGAAAGCAAAAACATTTGCCTTAATAAACCAGAGGCAGAATTAAGTATTCGGCCACAAACTATTGTGGTCGAATATAGTTTTAAGCTAGAGCGACGATTAATCAAAAAATCATAATACATCGAAATTATGGAACTAAAAAGAGTAGTTATTACTGGACTAGGAACAGTAAATCCGTTAGGAAATTCGATTCCTGAATATTTTGAGGCTCTAAAAAGAGGCGAAAGCGGTGCCGGCATGATAACTAAAATGGATGCGAGCAAACACAAAACACAATTTGCTTGTGAAGTAAAAAACTTCGATCCAACCCTATACGTACCCAACAAAGAAGTTCGCAAAAACGACTTATACACACTATATGCCTATGCTGCGGCGGCACAAGCCATTGAAGACTGCGGATTAGATCTAAACACATTCGACAAAAACCGTGGTGGTGTGATTTGGGGAGCAGGAATTGGCGGATTAGAAACATTCTACGAGGAAGTAAAAGCATACGATCCTGAGAATCCGAAATTCAATCCATTTTTCATTCCTAAAATGATTGGTAACATTGCTGGCGGACAGTTGGCAATTAAATATGGTTTCCGAGGACCAAACTTCACCACTACATCAGCTTGTGCCTCATCGACACACGCCATGATTGAAGCATTCAACTTAATCCGCTTAGGCAAAGCCGATGTTTTCATTACTGGAGGCTCGGAAGCTGCTATTAATCAGGCAGGACTAGGTGGATTCAATGCTCTTCGTGCGTTATCAACACGCAATGACGATCCTAAAACAGCCTCTCGTCCATTTGATGTGGACCGCGATGGTTTTGTGATGGGAGAAGGAGCAGGCGCATTAATCTTTGAGGAATATGAGCATGCAAAAGCACGAGGTGCAAAAATCTATGCCGAGTTTGTTGGTGGAGGAATGAGCGATGATGCTTATCACATGACAGCACCCGATCCGGAAGGAATGGGCGCAACATTAGTAATGAAGTGGGCATTAGAGGATGCAGGCATTGCACCCGAGGCAATCGACTACATCAACGTGCATGGCACATCAACACCACTTGGTGATATTGCTGAACCCAAAGCAGTTCAAAATGTATTTGGAGATCATGCATTCAAGCTCAATATCAGCTCAACAAAATCGATGACTGGTCACCTTTTAGGTGCAGCAGGAGCTATTGAAGCCATTGCCTCAATTATGGCAATCAACGAAAGCATTATCCCTCCAACAATCAACCACTTCAATGATGAGCCAGAACTCGACAAGCGTTTCAACTTCACATTCAATGTGGCTCAAAAAAGAGAAGTCAATTATGCATTGAGCAACACCTTCGGATTTGGTGGACACAATGCCTCGGTAATCTTGAAAAAATACAAATAAGGTGATTTCAAGATTATTTGCCCCTAAAGTAAAACTCTTTTCGCCAGAACGAAAAGAGTTTTACTTCTTTTTAAAAAACCTATTAGGCTACAAGCCCAAGAATTTAGAACTTTACGAAACAGCCATGACGCATAAGTCGGTTGTAAAGCTAAATTCGCAGAATCAAGCAATCAACAATGAGCGTTTGGAATACTTGGGCGATGCAATCCTCGGATCGGTTGTTGCTGAATTTCTCTACAACCGTTTTCCTGTTCAAGATGAAGGCTTTCTCACTCAAATGCGCTCGAAACTTGTAAATCGTGCCTTTCTAACCCAACTCACACAAGACATCGGGCTAAGCAAGTTCATTCAATCGAAAATCAATCAGAAGAGCAATTCCAGCCATATTTACGGTGATGCCTTTGAGGCTACCATCGGCGCACTCTATCTTGATCAAGGATATCGACGCACCAAAGAATTTATCATCAAACGATTGATTCCAACTCACATTAATCTGAATGAGGTGACCAACGTGAATGACAATTATAAAAGTCAACTAATTGAATGGGCACAGAAAGAGAAAAAAGAGTTAAAGTTCAACACCAACGAGCTACCGATTAACGAAACCAACAAAACAGGAGGTTTTGCAGCCACAATCATGTGCGAAGGAATTCGGATAGGAAGAGGAAAAGGATCTTCAAAAAAAGAAGCACAACAAGAAGCAGCCAAAGCAGCCCTTGCAAAAATCGAAGAAGAAGCCACATCAGGCTATAAGCTGTAGGATTTAGGCCTACAGCCTAAAGTTCAAACCCAAACCGATCTGCTAGCTAGAAACAGATTGTGGCATGTTGTCGATTGAGAATGCTTGAATTATAGCAAAAAACAAAATCGACCGTTCAGGATTGAAGCTACATTCAGAAAAGAACAGAGACTAATCAACTCAACAAAACTTTCACGCACCAACAAGAATCCCCCGAAGAGTTAACACACACAATCATGGAAGAAAGCCCAGGAATGAGAGGGCAGTTAAAAGCAAAGTTTACGGTTTAAAAGCGATTGATATAGTATTTTTCAGGAAATATTAAACGTAAAAATAGCTTCTTCATGGTTAAATTCGGTTAAATAGTGTTTTCATGCCAGATAAAAACATATCTTTGTTGCATGAGTAAAAAAGTAATTGTTGCATTAATCGTTGTCATGGTGATTGTTCTGACCAGTTTAATAGCTGTTCAGGCAGTATCTATGCGCAATGCTTACATCATCAGAGAGCAGCAATTTGATCAGGTAGTGAATCGCGCCATTAGTCAAACAATTGAGCGGATTGAGCACGATGAAATCAGTCAGGTGTACAATGCACACATCACAGCCAATTTTGCACTGCCATTTTCTAACGCCCCACTCGACAAGAGCCAGCAAGTGTTTTCATCGAACAAAATCACTCGTTCACAACAAAACAACGAGTTCAGTATATCAAAACACATTGGAGGACCAAACTACAGCATCACTTATCATGAATATCATTCGGGAGGCAACAATGTAAGTTTCCCCGACAACACCGATCGAGGCATTCCTAAACAATACAGTTCCGCCTTTGATATCTTTCATGACAACGACAGCTACTTCATTGAAGAATATGAGCGAAGAATCGACGAGCGTGCCAATGCCTATCGACTCTTTGAATATCAGCGTTATTTTTCACAACTTCCGATTAACAAGCGCATTCAACAATCGCGACTAGAACCAATCTTGCGCAATCAATTGCGAGAGAATGGCCTAAACATAGCCTATCGCTATGCTGTGAAGTCGTATCCTTTTGGCGAAGAAATGTTCATTTTCGGATCGAACGGATATAAGCCCAACGTGTTGAAAGAATATCGTGGCATTCTTTTCCCACGAGATTTAACAACTTTAAAGCCGAACTACTTAAAGCTTTACTTCCCCGATAGGGATAAATACATCATGCGAGAAACAGGATTTCTAATTATTCCGATGATTATTCTGACTTTTCTTTTGATTAGTATCTTCACCTACACCATTCTCATTATTCTCCGTCAGAAGAAACTATCGGTAATTAAAAATGATTTTGTGAACAACATGACTCATGAGTTTAAAACTCCGATTGCCACCATTTCGCTTGCCAGTCAGATGATGAAAGACCCTGCGATTGCAGCAACACCATCGTTTGTGGAGAAAAATGCAGGGATAATCTACGATGAAAGTCAGCGTTTAAAACATCAGGTAGAGAAAGTGCTTCAAATGGCATCGTTCAACGAAGGAAAAATAAAATATAAAATCAAAGATTTACACCTGAACCAAATTGTGGAAACGGTGGTGAAGAGCTTCGAGCTAAAAGTGAACAATCGCAAAGGCGAACTACACGTGCACATTGAAGCTAGCAATGATTTAATAAAAGCCGATGATGTGCATATTACCAATGTTATTTTCAACCTACTCGACAATGCCATTAAATATTGTAAAAACACACCAATCATTTCAATATCTACTCAAAACAAAGACAACAACATTATCATCACCATTGAAGATAACGGAATTGGAATTGCCAAAGAGCACATTGATCAGATATTTGAACGATTCTTCCGGGTGCCTACAGGCAATGTGCACGATGTGAAAGGATTTGGATTGGGATTAAGCTATGTAAAAAAAATAATAGAGATTCATAAAGGAACTATCAAAGCAGAAAGCACTCTAGGAAAAGGCACTCGTTTTATAGTTTCATTACCCCTTAATTAAGCAAATAGTATGGAAACAAAAGCAAAATTACTTCTAGCAGAAGACGACGAAAACTTAGGACTCTTATTGAAAGAATATCTTATCGCTAAAGGATATGACACGGATTTATATACCGATGGCGAACTCGCTTTTGAGGGATTTAGAAACAACCCTTATCAGTTGTGTATTCTTGATGTGATGATGCCCAAAAAAGACGGTATTACAGTGGCAAGCGACATTCGACAACTTGACACGAATGTGCCAATTATCTTCCTTTCGGCAAAAAACTTAAAAGAGGATATTTTGGAAGGATTCAAGAATGGTGCCGATGATTATATCACAAAACCATTTAGCATGGAAGAGCTGATCTTCAGAATCGAGGCCATTCTACGTCGAACAGAAAGAAATCATTCTTTCGATACCAACGACCAGTCGATTTACAAGCTTGGTCGATTCTCTTTCGACCCAAGAAAGCAAGTGCTCACCGATTCTGTAACCGATGAGAAAACAAAACTCACAACTAAAGAATCGGATTTGTTGAAACTTTTATGCACCAACGCCAACAATATTTTAGAGCGCAACTTTGCTCTTAAAACAATTTGGATGGATGATAACTACTTCAATGCTCGAAGCATGGATGTGTATATTACTAAACTACGCAAACACTTGCGACCTGAAGCGAATGTGGAAATTATCAACGTGCATGGTAAAGGATACAAGCTTGTGTGCGACGATATCCAATAATTTCAAACGATGAAGAGAACTTATAAGCGTTCTCTTCATTGTGTTTAAAGGGGACTTCTAAAAATTAGTTTTAAATTGGGGAAGCTGCTAAATACAGCTGTTGTTCATTTTGTTTTCTGAGCGTATCTTTTGCACTAATTTCTTAAACCATAGCTCGCTATGCTTCTGTGAAATTAGTCCAAAATTTATCTCCCATAAAATCAAAATGACCTAACAGCTAATTTTTAGAAGTCCCCTAAACAACAACACGCTTACATCGAGCTAACCTTCGATGCAAGCGTGTTGTTGGTTTTATAGCAGATTTTAAAAGGCTGCTTGAACCGCATGAGTACGATTAAATCGACTGATTTACGCTCACTTGAATCGTTTGATTAGTTTCACCAAGGGCGTTTTATCGAAGGGCAGAAAGGCCAGATGATTCACATAATGATTATATTTATCGATATCGACCACACTGCTTTTCAAGAAGCTTGCCCACCAAATTTCGCCAAAATCAACTCGGGTGTTCCATGGTTTTCTTCCAGCATAATGAATAATTCCCTCATTCAAAGAAAGCAGACTTAATTGCTCGGATGTGTAGAAGCTTGTCCACTTTTCGGGTTCGTTTCGCATGCTTTTATATCGACCGGGAATAATGGCAAATTTGGGGTGCATGGAAGCATCGATTTTACCTTTAAAAACAAGGTTGATTATATCCTGATCGTGAAAATTAAAGCCCTTACTAATAAGTGCTAGACATTGATTAATTTCATCATCACCAATGGCTTGATTATTGAAAACTAATATTCCACTGTTGATGTAATCAATCGCATCGCAGCCGATACGTTCTTTGTATAACTTATCGTGCGAACCTTTCTCATCGCCGGCACGAATGCCATATATAGCCTCTATTCCGCTCCAATTCAGCAGACAGCTTAAATCTTGTTGAATGATAACATCAACATCGGAATAAATGACACGCTCATGCTGACGAAGAAGTCGGGGAATCAACAAACGGAGATAAGCAGTTTTCGTGATACCTCGCGACTCACTAGCATTCATGAAATCGAAATGCGCATTGCAATCGGTGAATTGAATAGTGAAGTTTGTAAATTCTTTCAGCGATTCTCTTATTCGTGTTTGATTTTCTTCATGAAGATCAATGTACAGCAGATGAATCTCGTAATTAGTATTCTGATTTCTTGACCACAACAAGGACGATATACACACAATGGCAGGATCAACAAGTTGATTGTCGAATGTGAAAACTATGGGTATTGCTGCATGGCTACTACTTTCTAAGGATTGCTGTGTTTGCATGATATTGCTCTTTGCGGGTGAAAAGTTTTCAAAAGTATAACAAATGAATTAAAAAACCAGATTTTAAACGCAAGTTGACTTCTAAAATTTAGTTTTTAACTACTTTAGCCTCAAAAAAAATAACTAGGATGATATTTGAAGAAAATTTTGCCATTAAAAACTATAACACTTTTCGCATTGCAGCTCAAGTGCGCTATTTTGTTGAATATTCTCATCCGAGTGATTTGCAATCCTTCTTAAACAAGTTTCCTCAATGGGAAAACATGCCTCGCTTTGTTCTTGGCGGAGGAAGCAACCTTCTTCCTGTTTCCGATTTCAATGGACTTGTCATTCGTCCGAATGTGAAGGGGAAGAAAAAAGTAGCCGAAGATGATGAATTTGTCTATTTGGAAGTGGGTGCAGGCGAGGAGTGGGATGAGGTAGTTGCCTATGCCGTTGAAAACAACTGGGGTGGTATTGAAAATCTTTCGTTAATTCCAGGAACTGCTGGTGCAGCAGCAGTGCAAAACATTGGAGCCTATGGAGCGGAAGCTTCTCAGGTGATTGCTGAAGTTCGTGGTTTCGATTTATGGCTAATGGAGGAGCAAACAATCAAACTATCCGATTGTGCCTATGGTTATCGTGACAGCATATTTAAACATGATTTGAAAGAGCGGTTCATCATTCACTCTGTTCTATTAAAGTTGAGCAAGCAAGCTCAATTCAACGTGAATTACGGCAGCCTTCAAGATGAAATTTCCGCAATTGGCGATTTAAATTTGAAAAATATCCGACAAGCGATTATCAAGGTGCGCGAATCGAAATTGCCCGATCCGAATTTGATTGGTTCAGCAGGAAGTTTCTTTATGAATCCGGTGGTTAGCAATATGCAAGCAAATGCATTGAAACAAAGCTACCCCACAATGCCAACATATCAGGCAGATAATAACTGTACAAAACTAGCAGCCGGCTGGCTCATCGACCAATGCGGTTGGCGTGGTTTTCGTGAGGGCGATGCTGGTGTTTATGAACATCAAGCACTGGTGTTGGTAAATCATGGTTCAGCAACTGGCAATCAAATTGCCGATTTAGCAGAACGCATTCAGTCATCGGTGTTTCAGAAATTTGGCGTAAGCATAGAACCAGAGGTCTATTATTTAGCTGGAGGACTGTAAGCTTGGTGCGGTGAGGCTAGAGGTGGTGAGGAACTTCCAAGAGAAGATTCAACTTAAAAAAAACTTCCATTTTAAAAGAAAAGCCCACCATCTACCCCACTCTCAAAACAGATAAATTCTTGCTCATTGCTTAAAAGATAGGTCTATTCATCGGTTTATGGAGAAATGTTTATCTTTGCGCTTTGAAACTCACTTTCTGAATCAGCAGCATAGGCAAAATGAAAATCGGAAAGTCACGTTTTAAATACATAAAAACATCAGCAAATGAAATACCATTTAATTACTTTAGGTTGCCAAATGAACCTTTCAGATAGCGAGCGCGTGGCTGCCGTTCTGGAAAAAATGGGATACCAACGCACAGAAAATGAAGAGGAAGCAAATCTGCTTGGAATCTTAGCTTGCTCGGTGCGCCAAAAGCCCATTGATAAAGTATATAATAAAATTGCCAACTGGAATCGTGCCAAGAGTAAGCGAAACCTCATCACCTTCCTTTCGGGATGCGTGCTGCCGGCCGATAAGGAGAAATTGCTGAAACAGTTCGACATCATCTTTCCGATGAGCGAACTAAACAGCTTTCCCGATTTAATTAAAAGTTACGGCATTACTACAGCTGTATCAACTCGTGTGGAAGAACCAAAACTACCCAAAAACGAACATATTTTCGACCTGTGGCAAATCAAACCAAAATATGAATCAAGCTATGAGGCTTTTGTGCCAATTCAGAATGGTTGCGACAAATTTTGCACCTATTGTGCGGTGCCATACACTCGCGGACGAGAAGTTTCGCGCCCCTCGGTGGAAATTTTGCAAGAAGTTAAAGACTTAGTGGACAAAGGCTATAAATCGATCACACTGCTAGGACAAAATGTGAACTCCTATGGTTTAGACAAGAAAGGGGAAGAAATTAACTTCGCCGAACTGTTGCGCCAAGTGGGCGAATATGGCAAGGAATCGGGTAAAGACTTTTGGCTCTACTTCACTTCGCCACACCCTCACGACATGACACGTGAAGTGATTGAGGTGATTGCTCAATATGATGTGCTTGCCAAGCAAGTAAACCTCCCGCTACAAAGTGGCGACAATGACGTGTTGCAAAAAATGAACCGCAAGCACTCCATGGATAAATATCGCGAGATTGTAACTAACATTCGCGAGCTTCTGCCCACTGCAACATTGTTCACCGATATTATCGTGGGATTTACAGGTGAAAGCGAAGAGGCATTTCAAAACACCGTGATGGCATTCCGAGAATTTAAATTCAACATGGCATTTATCGCCATGTATTCACCTCGTCCTGGAGCGGTGAGCTACAAATGGGACGATGAGATTGATGGCGAAACAAAAAAACGTCGATTCCACGAACTCACCGAAGAAATGCGCATTCACACTGCTGCCTACAACGAAAAGCTAGTAGGTAAGGAAGTTCGTGTGCTCGTTACCGGAATCGACCAACGTTCGGGCATGAGCACCGGTTTAACCGAAGGAAAGATTACCTTGCGATTAGATAACAAATACCCTGAACTCGAAGGGCAGATTGTTACGGTGAAAGTCACCGAAGCTGCAACGTTTTCGTTGGCGGGAGAACTTTTTTAGTTTTCAGTGCGAAGTCAAGAGAGGAACTGGGTCTAATATTTCCAACAAGAGAAGATTTTATCCTGAACATATCGTTGTCCAAACAGTGTCTGGATACTCCTTTATTTGTGATTGTGCAAGCTACTAATAATGTCTTTGCATCTAAATTTACGTACATATTACCAAACAAAGAAGAACTCATCAAAGAGTTAGAGCAGATTATCAAACCATGAAACGAGCCATGAGCGGAGGAATCTCACACATGAGCATGACTATAATGGCGAGTTGCATCTGGCAACTGAAAAACAAATTATAGACAGATGAAAATAGCATTTAAAACTCTCGGCTGCCGATTGAATCAATATGAAACCGATGCGCTCGTATCGGAATTTGATAAAGCTGGCTATGAAGTGGTCGATTTTAAAGACAAAGCCGATGTGGTGGTGGTGAACACATGCACCGTTACCAATCAGAGCGACCAGAAATCACGAAACACCATCAGTCAAGCAGCACGAAACAATCAAGGTTCGGTGGTGGTAGTAACAGGTTGCATGGTGAACAACTACAAAGAACAATTGGAAAGCGAAGATAAAATTACCTATGTGGTGGAAAATAATCGCAAAGGTTCCATTTTAAACCTCGTTGAATCGCATTTTTCGGGAGAAATCGTGCACCCCGATAATTTAAATGCCAATGTATTTCAATTCAACACGGTTGATAAAAGTTTGCACACTCGAAGCTCAATCAAAATTCAAGATGGCTGCGACAATTTCTGTTCATACTGCATTATTCCAACAGTTCGTGGAAGAGCTATTAGTCGCCCCCTACCCGAAATTATTGAGAATGTAAAAAACACACTCGCCAATGGCTTCAAAGAATTAGTGATAACAGGTGTGAACATCGGCAGATATAACTGGGAAGGGCACAAAGTAGAAGATGTAGTTAAAGAGATTTTGGCTATTGAGGGCGATTTTCGTGTGCGCATTTCCTCGATCGAACCCGATGGTTTTACGCCCGATTTTGTGGAACTATTCAAACACCCCAAGCTAACACCTCACTTGCATTTATGCCTACAATCGGGTTCAAATGAAGTGCTCAAACGCATGAGAAGAATGCACAGCCGTGAAGATTTCGAAAAAACAGTAGCTCATTTCCGCTCTGTCATTCCCGATTTCAACTTCACAACCGACCTCATTGTGGGATTTCCAGGTGAAACCGATGAGCAGTTTGAAGAAAGTGTGAAAGCGGTGCACGAACTAAAATTCGGACATGTGCATGCGTTTAAATATTCTGTTCGTCGTGGCACGAAAGCCGAACGCATGGAGAATCAGATTAATGGCACGATCAAATCGGAACGCTCCGAAAAACTCCGCCATATTGCCGAAGAAGAACGCACAAACTATTTGAAAACATTCATCGGAAAAACTCAAATCATGCTCATTGAAGGTTTCGACAATGAGAAACGTGCCAAAGGCTATGGCGAGCATTACACTCCAATTAGAGCCACAGGCGAAAACATGTTGCACAATGAGTTTTACACGGTTCGAATTACAGGCATTGAGGGACATGGCGAGAATGCAAATCTTGTTGCCCAATTGGAAAGCTAAGAGATAGGAAAAAAGACTCAATGTTGGCTTGAATGTTGTAGTATATAACATCATATCTACAATTTAAAGTATCGCTCCTGAAAGGTTTTAGTGAGTTTTACATTAAAACTTCCAGATTTCAATCGGGGCTTAATGGCTCAGGTCGAACTATAACAAGAACGTAACACCCTTAATGGTCGTTTAGGCTTGCTATGCGGGAAATATCAAATCATGCGGATTTCCAACCATCTATACATTATATATAGATACGGGGACTTCTAAAAATTAGTTTTAAATTGGGGAGGCTGCTAAATACAGCTGTTGTTCATTTTGTTTTCTGAGCGTATCTTTTGCACTAATTTCATAAACCATAGCTCGCTATGCTTCTGTGAAATTAGTCCAAAATCTATCTCCCATAAAATCAAAATGACCTAACAGCTAATTTTTAGAAGTCCCCATACGATTTTATTTTGCCTTTTTGACTTGTCAAATGCGTCTGAAAAAATTTTTTCATGCTCATCGGATTTGCAAAATGCGTCTGAAAAAATTTTTTCTTGCTCATCGGATTTGCAAAATGGGTCTGAAAAATTTTTTTCATGCTCATCGGATTTGCAAAATGCGTCTGAAAAAATTTTTTCTTGCTCATCGGATTTGTAAAATGCGTCTGAAAAAATTTTTTCTTGCTCATCGGATTTGTAAAATGTGTCTGAAAAAATTTTTTCTTGCTCATCGGATTTGTAAAATGCGTCTGAAAAAATTTTTTCTTGCTAATTGGACATTGCAATTTTTGTATAAATTGCTATTTGGAGATTATAATTTCTATAATTCAGCACGCTATCTTGCACATCAGACAAAACAATTTAAACCCGTAAGCCCGAAAATTTCATACTCCACTACAGCATGGCGCCGTTATTTGATTATCATACAAGATTATTTACGGGCTTGAAAAGCGTCGGTGAAACAAGACTGAACACATTTATGTCGTTAAAGAAAATTTCTGGAGAGAAAAATCAAGATGCATTCAAAAACATGATAATATTCATATTCATTTACATTTCAATCGACATATTAACACATATCAATATTTAAGAAAATCGAATTAGTACAACAACTAGTCAATAAAAATCATCAATTAAAAATTGATTGTCAAGAACATCAATCAAAGATAATAAAAACATCTTCAAAACGCTTGTACAAATTCAACGACTTAGTTTAGTTAAAATAGATGTATCAAAAGACATCAAAGATTAGCGATTTCAGATAAAAAACTCACCAAATAAGAGAACAAGAATAAGTTTTCAAAACTACATATTGAAATCTTATAGACACAATAAATCACATTTAAAAATTAAATACTTATTTTGTTTCATAAATACATAAGATTCACTTTTAAATATTCACACTTGAAAAAGTTTATTAAGCATATCACTCTTGCAATCGCAATAGCAATGGCAAGTTTAAGTATAACGGAAGCTCAAACATTGAATACTTCCGTTAATATCGACATGGACTTTTGTTCAGAACCTAACAAGGTGTTAATGACAGCGGTGAATTTACCTAGCAATGTAGTTACATCGTCGATTAAATGGATTGAAATCGACAACACAGGAGCTGAAACAACAGTTGCCACGGGTGTTACAACATACAAGGCTTTATTTACACGTCGATATTACGTTACCTACACACTCGATGCATCGCCTTACAAATCAAATATATTTTCAACAGGAACCGAGCTCGTGGTGAATGGAAACTTTGAACAAGGAAACACAGACTTTGTTACAAAATATACTTATGTAAGCGACATTGCAGAAGTAACAAACGAGCTAAACCCTGAAGGATACTATGCCATCGGAACGAATGCCGCCAATTATCATGGTTCTTTCAGCGGAAAAGCCCGTGGTGGAGCTGGAAACTTCATGATTATTAATGGTTCTACCCTAACAACAGAATATGTTACCGTGTGGACACAAACCATAAAAACAACAATTGGCGTTACGTACTATTTTTCGGCTTGGGGAAGTAGCGTGAACAGCTCAAACCCAGCAAACTTGCGCTTTGCAATCAACGGTGTTCAAATTGGAACAGCACAACAACTTAGCAGCAAGGTGGGCAATTGGTCGGAAACCAACCGCTTTTATGGCAACTGGACAGCCGACACCAATGTGGCTGTACTCTCTATTGTGAACTTAAACACAGCACAAGGCGGTAACGACTTTGGTATTGATGATATTTCGTTTGGAACGTTCTCGCCTCCCGTTGTTAACATAGATGGTTTAAATGGCAATGAGGTAGTCTGCGAGGGAACACCACTAAGCATCACCGCGAATGTTTCTGATGGTTGCCCCGATCAATACACGTATGAGTGGATTAATTACACCGACACCAACACTCCCGTGCTATATTCCAGCACGAGTCAACTTAACATCAGTTATCCCACTACAAGCCAGCACGGCGGTGAGTGGAAACTCGTGGTGCGCGATTCATTCACATCCGACACCCTTTCATTTCATCTCAATCTACTAGAAACTCCCGATATTTCTTTCACCACTTCATGTGTTACAAAAGACCAAACCACAGGAGTTGAAAAAAACGATGGCGCAATCTACATCACCGGCGATGGCACCGTTTCGTTCCGCTTGCTTAATAGCGCAGGAACTGCCGTTGGTAGTGGTTGGAGCAATTCGGTGTTTCAATATGAAAACTTAGCTTCGGGTAGCTACACAATTGAAGCGAAGTTTGTCAACAGCGCTCTGGCTTGTACGTCGAGTGCCGAAGTATCGCTAACAAGCGAAATGTTCACCGTTCTTCCTCCCGATCAATTCTGCCAAGGTGGTTCAACAACCATCACGGTTTCGCCCTCATTGTGTTGCTATGAGTGGAGCGACAAGACACAGAAGTTTCCGAATAATTGCACCGAATCCGACCAAACCTATATCATGAGTAGTAGCCTTTTCAAGAACACCTATGTGGAAGGCAGCAATCAATATGTAGCTGGGACTAAGGTATCTTATCGCCAAGTTGGTATCTTCCGATTAGAAGAAGTGAACAACGCTTTAATAGTGAAAGATGATGGGAAAACTGGCTTCACCTACTCGATTTATGAATATCCTTTCAACCCCAAAGACCCTTCGAAAAACTTTGTGGTTCGGATTAAATATAGCAGCACGCTATCGAAGGCTGAACGTGCAATTAAGAGCCTCACAGTGGGCAAAGTTTATGTCATTGTGGCAAATGCTTCGTCGACAGCTTCAGAGTGTTATTCCGGACTAATGTATACCGATGCAGGGAAAATGACTTCCGCCTTGTTTCCCGATATTTCATGGTATAAAGACCCTGAAGGAAAAGATTTGTTGGGCACAGGCGAAAGCATCGGCACTGAAACGCTTTTCCCCGGAGGAACAGCCACACCAGGAATCTATTCGTTCTATGTGTCGTGCTGCACCGATGGGTGTAATATCGACAAGGTGAGCATAACAATTAATCCGATACCCGTTCTTCAAGCCAATCAAACAATTTGCTCGGGAAGCAGCACCAACATTAAGCCCAATGTGCTCGACCTTTACGGGAATGTCATCGACACCGACTTGTTCCCCATTGAATATAAATGGACTGCCAAAAGCACTTCGGGAGTAAACTCTTCGGGCATCACCAGCTCCGATTATTATCAAGCGAAAATGGAGCAAACCATCACGCTTGCCAATGGGTATTCTTGCGGTGAAGCTACCTATGAAGTGACAGCTCGTGTGGGAAATGCCGCGTTCGCATGCGAAAGCAACACGGCGACAATGAAAGTTCAAGTGGTTGATTTATCGCAAATCAAAACACTCAGCGCCATTGAAGAATGCGTGGAAAAAATAGTAGCTGCCACTTGGAACGAAAAAGCAGAACCCGATACTGACATCAAAGAAGCTCGACCAGAATACAAAATCTTTGCCGATGGAAACACAACACTCGATTTTATCACCGATGCCATTCCAACGGCATCGTGCTACAATGAACTCATGAGTAACCTTGAATGGTGGATTACCAAAGACAGCAATGCCAGCACAATATTATATAGCGGAACAGCACAACCAAGCTCCGAACTTACCGGAAGTGATGTAATTCAACTTGATTTAAGCAATGCTGAAAAAAGCGAAGCATTCACCATTACTTATCAGCTGAATGTGCGATGCGGAAATGGTTTGTTCAGCATTAGCCGACCAATAACGATTAAACCACGACCCACAATAACTAAAATGCAATAGTCATGTTCAATTCAAATAAACTTTTAAAATCTGTTTTTGTCTTGTGCTTTCTGCTTGTCGGAACGGTAAGCAATGCACAAACACTCACCACTGCCACCACGGTTAAAATGGACTATTGCGTGGAGGTTAACAAGGTGCAATTATCATTTATCGGATTGCCCGCTGATGCCACAAATATCAAGTGGTATCAAACCGATTCTGAAAATAAACTCACCCTGGTGGCTAGCGATGTAAGTGTATATATATCGAAGATTGCCATGAAGTATTATGCCACATTTACATCGGGTGGCACGAGCTATAAAACCGCTGAAGTAACCACAGGTAGCGAATTGGTAGTGAATGGAAATTTTGAACTAGGAGCAACAACAGCTGGTAAAAATTCCTTTTATACTGAATATACTTATGGAACAGGTGATTCAAAAAAATACGCCATTCTTAAAAATGCCACTACCTTTTATTCTGGTTTTAAAGGAAAATACGACCACACAAAAGGAGATGGGACAGGCTTTTACATGGTTGTGGACGGAGCAACTGACCTTGTAGTGTGGCGGCAAACCATTAAGGTTCAACCCAACACCACATACTATCTTTCGGCTTGGGCCTTAAAAATCTTTCAAGCAAGTAGCACAGCAACCAACCAAAACCCAGAACTCGGGTTTTCGGTGAATGGCACTGATATTGGCACAAAGGTAACCCTCAGCAAATGGACTAATAACGATGTAAACCCATGGCTCGATGAATATCGCTTCTATGCCACTTGGTATAGTGGCTCATCCACTTCAGCAGTGGTGCAGGTGGTGAACTATAACAATAACACGAACGGTAATGATTTCGGTCTCGATGATATTTCTTTCGGTACTTTTGCACCCGAATCCGTATCTATCGATGGATTAAATGGCAATGCTGTCATTTGTGAAGGAACTCCACTGAGCATTACAGCTAATGTATCGGGAGGTTGCCCAGCATGGTATGAATTTGAATGGATAAATAACACCGACACGAGCAATCCGGTGAAGATGTCAACGCAAAACCTTCTTGAAATTAGCTATCCCACCATCGCCCAACATGGCGGAGAGTGGAAAGCGATTCTCAAAGACCCCTACACTACCGATACACTTTCATTCACCTTAAACATTCAAAAGAGCCCTGAAATTACCTACTCCACATCGTGCATCACGGTGAACAGCAGCACAGGATTGGAAAACAACGATGGAAGTATCAAACTAACTAGCGACAATAAATCGAGCTATCGATTGCTCAACAGCAGCGGAACGGTTCTCAGCGATTGGAGTTCAAGCAAACTAATCTTTGCGGGTTTAGCATCGGGCACTTACACCGTTGAAGCTAAATTCACATCAAGCACCGTTGATTGTATTTCAAGCAGCACAATTTCACTTTCCAGCGAACCATTTGCGCTCCTTCCTCCCGAGGAAATTTGTCAGGGAACAGAAGCAACAATCACGGTATCGCCTTCAATTTGCTGCTATGAATGGAGCTATCAGAAACAAACATTTAGCAACAATGCAACTTATGCCGATTTAAGCTATAAAGCAAGTAGCAGTCTGTTTTCATCGACCTACACTGCAGGAACAGCCGTTTCCTACAAAGAAGTGGGCGTTTTTAAACTCGATGAAAGCAACAGCAGCCTATCAATTAAAGACAATGGTTCAAAGCAATTCACTTACAGCATCTATGAGTTTCCATTCAATCCGAGTTATCCAGCAGAAAACTACATTACGACTGTGAAATACGACCTCAGTGTGACCGATAGAACCATTAAAAACCTTAGTCCAAACAAGGTTTATATCATCATTGCCAATGCACCCTCAACAACATCGGCCTCATTTTCTGATGTCATGTTTATGGATGTGAAAACAATGAGCTGTGGCGAATCTTTAGAACTAAATTGGTTTGACGATGCCAATGCGAGCAGTCCGATTACCAAAGGAACCAACGTTTCAACCAACACACTTTTCCCCGGAGGAGCAAAAACACCAGGAATCTACGATTTCTATGTGTCGTGTTGCGAAAACGATTGTAATCGCGACAAAGTGACCATTACCATAAACCCCGTTCCGGTGATTAATCCATTGCAGACCATCTGTGCTGGTTCGTCAACCAACATTCAACCCAAAGTGCTCGACCTCTACGGCAATGAAATTGACACCAATTTATTTCCCATCGAATATAAGTGGACGGTTGTAACATCGTGGGGATTAGAAGGAAGTAAAGTAACCGCCTCGAGCACCTACCAATCGGAAATGATTCAAAGCATTACACTTGCCCCGGGCTACGTGTGCGGACAAGCAACATATAAAGTTACTGCACGCATTGGCGGAAGCGATTATGCATGCGAAAGCACTCCAACGAACGTTGCTGTGAGAGTTGTTGACTTATCGAAAATTAAAGCTCTCGATGAGATTGCAGAATGCGTGGAACACATCACATCGGCCACATGGAACGAACTCGATGAACCCGATAGCGACATTAAAGAAGCTCGACCAGACTACAAGATATTTGAAAAAGGAGAAACAACACTCGACTTCAGCACGCTAAACGTTCCTACTGGAGATTGCAAAATCGACTTCATGGAAAATTTCGAATGGTGGATAACAAAGGATAGTAATCCAACACAAGTACTCTATTCGGGCATTCAGCAACCTAGTGCCGATTTAATCAACGATAACATCATTAAACTAGAGTTGAGCGATGCAGAAAAAAGCGAGGCATACACCATCACCTATCAAATTAGCGTGCGATGCGGAAGTGGACTATACACCATTTCTCGTCCGATAATCATTCATCCACGCCCCACAATAACTAAAATGTAGCTAAGAAAATTAGCCTATAAAAACAAAGCGAATCCTCTTAACAGAAGATTCGCTTTGTTTATTTCAAAGGAGCGATAGGGGCACTACTCCATGTTTCGATTCTGAATCGTATCAAATTCGCGAAAGCCAACCAATTGGTCATAACGTCCTGAGTTCAACTTTCGATAATAAACGAACAACTGATAATCATTCTCAGTCTCATAATAAGTTCCCTCCACCACCGTTTCATCGGCTCGATTTTCACCATCGGGAACATAAACATACTGATAATTATAATAGGCTTGTTTCAACAAGATAGACAGCTCATATTGCTGTGTTTCAAAATTCCAAGTCATGGCATATTTATCACTCAATTCATAGTCGGTTAGCGCACCAAACACACACAATTTTCCACCCACCAAAGGCGAAGGCATTTTAAGGGTGAAATGCACAAAAGCATAATCACACTCGGTGTCATAGTCATATTTATCTTTATCTTGACTTTCCACACGATATTGCCCATTCATTTCGGCATAATAGAAATACTTTTTGTTTGATCGCAATTCATCGACATTGAGAGTAACATGCTGAAATCCGTTAAACTCACCAATTCCAGCCACACCCTCACCCGTATATTTCCATGAACGCATGTCGAAATATCTAAACTCGTTGCCTCCGGGGAACACATTCTCTTGGTCATAATTATAATTAAGCACCTTTTCCTTAAAATATCGAGGTTTCAAGTTCGTAACAGCCGAATCCCAACGGCGGTTTTTTTGGAGCACCACTTTCACCTCCTGATTCGGATCATTCAGCACAAATGGAGCCATGTTGACTTCAAAATCCAGTTCTTGGTTATCGCCTTGATAAGCATCGAAAGTAGCGGGTTTAATTCTACCTTTAATTTCAACAGAAGGCTCAAGCACATAGAATCGGCGAGTTAGCACCACATTTTGACGGTCATTACCTTCATAAACCATTAAAATATAGTTTCCTGAATATCGGAAATTAATATTTTCATTGGGCAACTCCAGTTTGTAGTTCGTATATTCCACCTTCGTGTTAAAACTAAGAGCAAAATCGTTTAACGGATTATCGAGAAAACCATCGAGATATTCGCTTTGCATGAGAAAGGAGGCATTCCAATTCGCATCGCAATGCAGCACCGTGTAATAATAATCAGACTGATTCGCATGGAGTTCATCGAATTTAAGGGTAACAAACTCATCGGTACCTAAACGAATAATTGGCAAAGTCAGCGGATCATCACCTTGATAAAGTTGCACCGATCGGATTCCCTTTTTAAAAAGTTGATTATCGTAATAATCAACCGTATTAGCAGCTAAGGCACTAGTATTTAATAAATACATAACGCAACAGAGTGCAATCAACACACGACTATATACTATTTTAAAAAAACTCAAAGCATTCATAATTAAAATGTTTAACAATCTGTAAAGGTATAAAAGTTTTTCAAAAAACCCCCTAGTTTAAAATATATCTTCAATATATGCATCAATTAACAATACAGCATTGGAATAGTTACTGATAATCATTACTTTTGTGCTAAATTATTTTTATACTAACAAAATTAAGGGATTACAATGTCTAAGCAGTACAAATTAAAGCGCGGATTAGATATCAAAATTGCAGGAACTGCCAACACAGGAGTAGAACTTGCAAGCGAAACTAAAACCGTTGCCCTGAAGCCTACAGACTTTGCTGGACTCACACCGAAACTATGTGTAAAAGCAGGTGATGCGGTAAAAGCAGGCTCTGTCCTATTTTTCGACAAATACCATCCTGAAATCTTATTCACCTCGCCAGTGAGCGGTACGATTAAAGAAATCGTTCGTGGCGATCGTCGTAAAGTTTTAGAGATTGTGGTAGAAGCTAATGGTCTGGATGAAAAAATTTCATTTGAAAAGCACAATCCAGAAAACATGAGCAGAGAAAATCTCATCGATCTTCTTTTAAAATCGGGTTTATGGACTTTCGTGAAGCAGCGTCCTTATGGATGTCTAGCTAATTCAACGGAAACACCTAAACACATTTTCATTTCAGGATTTGATAGCAATCCACTTGGAGTAGACCATGAGTTTATTTATCGTGAGGAATTAAAAACGATCCAACTAGCCATTACAGCTCTTGGAAAACTCACCTCAGGAAAAATCTATTTCGGACTACCAGGAAAAACATCAAGCATTTTTGAAAGTTTGAAAAATGTTGAGTTTAACACATTTGAAGGAGCACACCCTGCTGGCAACGTGGGCATTCAAATCCACCATGTGAGCCCAATCAACAAAGGCGAAAGAGTGTGGACACTCTCTGTTCAAGCACTTGTTTACATTGGTCGACTTCTTGCCACTGGCGAACTTGACATGAGTAAAGTTGTTGCTCTTTCGGGTTCAGAAGTAAGCTCTCCAAAATATTACCGCACAGTTCATGGTGCAAGCATTGCATCGCTTGTGAATGGCAAAACCAAAAAAGCAGGCAACGAGCGCATTATTAGCGGAACAATTCTAACCGGAACAAAAGTTGATGCTTCAGGATATTTAGGCTATTTCGACCAATCGATTTGTGTTATTCCCGAAGGTGACGATTATGAGTTTATGGGATGGGCAGCACCAGGGGCAGAAAAATATTCAGCTTCTTGCACATTCTTAGGCAAATTGCTTCCTAAAAAAGAATATGCACTCAATGCTAACCTACACGGCGGAAAACGTGCCTTTGTGGTGAGCGGGCAATATGAAAAATTCCTTCCTATGGATATACATCCGGTTTATCTATTGAAAGCTATCTTAGCAGGCGATTTAGACAAGATGGAACAATTAGGACTATATGAAGTGATTGAAGAAGATTTAGCTCTTTGCGAATACGCATGTACATCGAAAATCAATGTGCAAGACATCATTCGCAAAGGAATCGACAACATGATTCAAGAGTTAGGTTAATAAATATATTGCGTTAAAATAAATTTTCATGAAAGCAATAAGAAAGATATTTGAAAACACAAAGCCTTTAGTGGAAAAGGGCGGCAAGTTTCACTGGCTGCACTCAACCCACGATGCGCTTTTTACATTGTTCTTTGTTCAGAAGAACACCTCGAAATCGGGGGTACACATTCACGATTTTATCGACTTAAAACGCACCATGGCAATTGTTGTATTTGCCTTAATGCCTGCCCTTTTCTTCGGCATGTATAATGTGGGATACCAATACTATGGCGCACTTGGACAACTTGCTTCAACAAGCTTCTGGGCAATGCTCGGATATGGTGCTTTGAAAGTAGTTCCAATGATCATGGTGGCCTACATTGTAGGACTAGGCATTGAGTTTACATTTGCACAAATTAAAGGCCATGAAGTAGAAGAAGGATACCTTGTTTCGGGAATGCTCATTCCAATGATTATGCCCGTTAACACACCGCTTTGGATGATTGCAGTAGCAGTTGCCTTTTCAGTAATTTTCTGTAAAGAAGTGTTTGGTGGAACAGGAATGAACATTTGGAACCCCGCTTTGGTTGCACGTGCATTTCTATTCTTCGCCTACCCTAGCCAAATGTCGGGCGACTCGGTTTGGATTTCAGCACTTCCTAAAGGAGTAACAGCAGTTGATGGATTTACAGGTGCAACCCCAATGGCTCTAGGTGCTACAGCATCGGTGAATCATGGAAAAGGCATTGCCACTCAGCTTGACATTAACACTTGGGATTGGTTCATCGGATTAATTCCTGGATCAATTGGTGAAACATCAACGCTAGCAATCCTAATTGGGGCAGCAATCCTAATTATTACAGGAATTGCGAGCTGGAGAATCATGCTTTCTGCAACACTTGGAGCAGCAGCAATTGGTGTTTTGTTCAACATTTTTGCTGGAGGAAATCCATATTTAGCTATGCCTTGGTATAATCATTTAGTGATTGGTGGTTTCGCTTTCGGAGCTGTATTCATGGCAACCGACCCTGTTAGTGCGGCACAAACCAATTGTGGCAAATGGATTTACGGATTCCTAATTGGAGTGCTCGCCATTTTAATTCGCGTGGTGAACCCTGCCTATCCTGAAGGAACCATGCTAGCTATTTTATTAATGAACACTTTTGCTCCATTAATTGACCATTATGTTGTGGAAGGCAACATTAAGCGTCGTTTATCGAGAGCAAAAGCTACTGTATAATCATCAAAGACAAAAGAAATGGATAGAAATAGTAATTCATATACTTTTACCTATGCTACAGTGATGGTTATCGTTGTAGCCATAGCATTAGCATTTACAGCCTATCAGCTAAAACCAACGATTAATAAGAACATTGCTATCGACAAAAAGCAAAACATCTTAACATCGGTGAATGTGGCTAGCACAGCTGCAAATGCAGAATCGCTTTATGCGGAAAAAATTGTGAACTCATATGTGGTGAACACCAAAGGTGAAGTATTAAGCACTGATGCAGCAACCGCTTTTGCAATCGACTTGAAAAAAGAAGCAGCATTAGCAAAAGCAAACAGCAGCTACGAGCGTCAACTACCCGTGTTTGAGTGCAATATTAATGGCGAAACCAAATACATTTTGCCTTTATATGGCGCTGGACTTTGGGGACCAATCTGGGGTTATTTAGCTTTGAACGATGATATGAACACCATCTATGGAGCCAACTTTGCACACCAAGGAGAAACTCCGGGACTAGGTGCTGAAATTTCGACACCTGCATTTCAAGAGCAATTCAAAGGAAAGAGCATTTTCGATAACGATGTTTTAGCTTCAATTATGGTTGCCAAATCAAACGAAAGCTATCCGAAAGAACATTCTGTTGATGCTATTTCGGGTGGAACAATCACGTCGAAAGGCTTAGAAGAAATGATTAAACAAGACCTAGAGGCTTACTCAGCATTCTTGAAATCGAAAAAACAATAAGCAATAACCAGAAATAATTAGAAAAATGAGCAATAAAGAATCATTATTTTCAAAAAAGAACATGGGCTTATTGAGTTCGCCATTCAACCAGAACAACCCTATCACTGTGCAAGTGCTCGGAATTTGTTCGGCATTGGCTGTAACTGCACAATTAAAGCCAGCCATTGTTATGGCAATTTCAGTAACTGTTGTGTGTGCCTTTTCCAACGTTATTATCTCGTTGCTGCGCAACACCATTCCTAACCGCATTCGCATCATCGTGCAATTGGTGGTTGTGGCTGCTCTAGTAATTTTAGTTGACCAAATTCTAAAAGCATTTGTTTACGATGTGAGCAAACAGCTTTCTGTTTTCATTGGTTTGATTATAACGAACTGTATCCTCATGGGTCGATTAGAAGCATTTGCTCTAGGCAACAAACCTTGGCCATCAATGCTCGATGGAATTGGCAACGGATTGGGCTATGGTTTTATTCTTGTAATCATTGCTTTCTTCCGCGAACTGTTGGGTTCAGGAAGTTTGTTTGGTTTACGAATCATTCCTGAAAGCTGGTATATTGCAAACGGTGGATTCTATTCAAATAACGGTATGATGATTTTGCCACCGATGGCATTGATCACTGTGGGCGTTATTATTTGGGTGCACAGAAGTAGAAATCAGTCGTTAATTGAAAAATAATTAAGAACACAATAGAACGAACAAAATGGAAAATTATTTGAACATATTTATCAAGTCGATTTTCATTGACAATATGGTGTTCGCATACTTCTTAGGTATGTGTTCTTTCTTAGCCGTATCGAAATCAGTGAAAACTGCCATGG
This sequence comes from Mangrovibacterium sp., assembly GCA_047971925.1. Lineage (GTDB taxonomy): Bacteria > Bacteroidota > Bacteroidia > Bacteroidales > Prolixibacteraceae > JBKEDC01. Next base: position 39,049 of record JBKEAC010000009.1, on the reverse strand, counting down.
GATTAGGTGTAGCCGTTGTATTTGTGCTCACCATTACTCTCCCAATGAACTACCTTTTTGAAACTTACATCTTGCGCGAAGGTGCATTAACTTGGTTAAACCCAAATTTTGCCGATGTTGATTTAAGTTTCTTGAGCTACATTCTTTTCATCGCCGTAATTGCTTCAATGGTGCAATTGGTGGAAATGATTGTTGAAAAATTCTCACCTGAACTCTATGCTCAGCTAGGTATTTTCTTACCGCTGATTGCTGTGAACTGCGCCATTCTTGGTGGCTCGCTCTTCATGCAACAAAAAAGCTTTATAAACATTGGTGAAGCTACTATCTACGCAATGGGTTCGGGCATTGGCTGGTTGTTGGCCATTGTGGGAATTGCTGCTATTCGCGAAAAAATTAAATATTCAAATGTTCCTGCTCCCTTGCGAGGACTTGGCATCACTTTCATCATTACAGGTTTGATGGGTATGGCATTCATGGGATTCATGGGTATAAAACTTTAATATGATGATGAATTTAATGACATTATTAGCTGCTGCTGCAGCTCCGACATCGTCGTCAACTGTAATCTTAGTAAGTGTGGCAATTTGTGTGGTTACGATCATTCTGCTCGTATCAATCTTGCTTTTTGTGAAAGCAAAACTCACACCAAGCGGCACAATTAAGGTAACTATTAATGGCGAAAAAGAAGTGGAAACCGAATCGGGTGCCACACTTTTGGCTACACTTGGAAGTAACGGCATTTTCTTACCATCGGCTTGTGGTGGTGGTGGAACTTGCGGAATGTGTCGCTGTAGAGTGGAAGAAGGCGGAGGCTCAATCTTGCCAACCGAAACCGGATTCTTCTCACGCAAAGAACAAAACGACCATTGGCGTTTAGGTTGCCAAGTGAAAGTGAAAGAAGATTTGCAAGTGAAAATCCCTGAGGAAATCTTTGGTATCAAAAAATGGGAGGCTAAAGTGGTGCGTAACTACAACGTGGCTTCTTTCATCAAAGAATTTGTGGTGGAAATTCCCGAAGATATGGACTACAAAGCTGGTGGATACATTCAGATTGAAATCCCCGAGTGTGAAGTGAACTATGCCGACATCGACATTACTGCTCACCCAACCGACCACCCTGAGGATCCAATGAAATTCAAACAAGAATGGGATAAGTTCAAGCTTTGGGATTTGAAAATGAAAAACAACGAGCAAGCCGACCGTGCTTATTCTATGGCTTCATATCCTGCTGAAGGTCGTGAAATCATGCTTAACGTGCGTGTGGCAACTCCTCCGTTCGACCGTGCAAAGAATGGCTGGGCCGATGTAAATCCGGGTGTGGCTTCTTCTTATATTTTCTCACGCAAACCAGGCGACACCGTTACTATTTCGGGTCCATACGGTGAATTCTTCATCAACGAATCTGATGCTGAAATGATTTACGTGGGTGGTGGTGCTGGTATGGCTCCAATGCGTTCTCATCTTTATCAATTGTTCCGCACCATGGAAACTGGTCGCAAAGTAACTTACTGGTATGGTGGTCGCTCGAAACGCGAATTATTCTACGTGCATTACTTCCGTGAACTTGAAAAACGCTTCCCTAACTTCAAATTCTACATCGTGCTTTCTGAGCCTCTTCCTGAAGACAATTGGAAAGTGAAAAAAGATATCCACGATCAAGAGGGCGATGGTTTCGTTGGATTCGTTCACCAAGCGGTAATGAAAGAATACCTCGACAAGCATGATGCTCCTGAGGATATTGAATTCTACTTCTGTGGACCTCCAATGATGAACAAAGCGGTGGTTCAAATGTGTCACGACTATGGTGTGCCCGATGAAAACATTCGTTTCGACGATTTCGGTGGATAATTGTTAGGGGAGTTGTTGAAATTTTTCTAAACTTTCAACACGAAGCCTGAAGCAATTTAATCCTTAAACAAAATAAAAGAGGGTGCTAAAAACTTTTTAGCACCCTCTTTTTGATTTATATGCAACTGAGCTTATTGTTGGAAGGACTGAGCTTTGAAATTACAAGCTTGTAGAATCATTTCAGAAACTCGGTAATGTAGTCGACTTTCAATCGTCAAATTCGTCAAATTCGTCAAAAAAACCCATGAAATCACCACCCTCAAATTTATATGGATTGAACTGCTTGGGTCCATTGATCTCCAGAAATTGAAGTGAAGTTTTCTTGTTAACCAAATTTTTTAGGTTTACCTGAATATCTTTCAATTGTTTTTTTAAATCGAGTTCTTCATCTTCCATGCGAAGCGAAATTTTCTTAGCATCCATATAAATATATCGCTGAACATCAATATATCGCATGTGCATGAAACGCTGAATCATTTCCTGTTTCAGTTCAATCGCCTGATCTGACAGCATTTGATTGTAGAGCTTTAGCTTTTCGTCGCTGCTATTTACTGCCTTTTCCTCAGAGTTTATCCATTGCATTTCGAGCTTCAAGAGTGTCAATAGGTCGTTTTCTTTATAAGCTCCCGTTACTTGTTTCATCAATTCGCTTTTTAACTCTTGCTCCTCTTCGGTGCCGCCCGAATCGGGATGAAGTACTTTGGCAAGTGATAGATAGAGTGAGCGAACTGTTTTATTTTTCGCCTCTTCTTCAACTTTTTTCCGTGCTTCCTGCTCCAATTTTTTCGCCTCTTGCTTTTCTTCGCGTTCGATTTGCTTAGCCGTCTTTTTGCGTTTGTTTTTCGGCTGTTGCGCATGATTTTCGTCGAACTCCTCTTGATCTTGTCTTTCTGCTGCCAATTCTTGAATTTTTCGCATGAAAATGGCAAGATCCTCAGGAGTAGCGGTGCGAAGGTCGGGTAATTCATCAGGGGTTAATCTGACTTTAAATTGATCCCAAACCATATTGATAAAATCATTAACAGTCGTTTCGAAGCCCTCTTCCTCTTGCTCTTCATAGGAGCCAGAATTAGAATAGAGGTTATAGATGCGCTTTTGCTCGTCGTTAGGTTCTATTTCAGAGAAGGCTTCGTCGAATAAATCCTCAATCAATAAACCCATTTCCAGCTGCTCACGATTGGTGTATTTATATTTCTGAAGCATGTAATGCAGGGTAACAGCAAGATTGACTAGCGATTCAGCTATTTCCTTTTCGAGTGGCATAATCACTTCATGGTACATAGTGAGAGCGAGGTTCAACGCTATTTCTTTATCTGCAATTTCTTGCGAAAGATTTTTAATCTTTTGAGTGAGCATGTTGAATTTTTTCTGCTCCTTACTGAGATTCTTTGTAGCCTCTTTTCCTTTCTTGATAATCAAGGATTCTTGAATAGGGTGATCTGTTTGATTGAATTGTTGCTTCATAGCAATGCTTATCAAATGTAAATTATGGGGACTTCTAAAAATTAGCTGTTAGGTCATTTTGATTTTATGGGAGATAGATTTTGGACTAATTTCACAGAAGCATAGCGAGCTATGGTTTAAGAAATTAGTGCAAAAGATACGCTCAGAAAACAAAATGAACAACAGCTGTATTTAGCAGCTTCCCCAATTTAAAACTAATTTTTAGAAGTCCCCTTATAATATACGCACAAAGGTAGGGAAACAATTTAAACAAGCGAGTTTTCTTTTCGCTATGCTGAATGTAATGGGCAACTTTCCAATTCCCATTATGCACATATTTCTTGGTGTTATCTTGGAATATTCATCTTGCTTGTTTGCTCATTGCCGTTGAAGGAATTAAATTGTGGATTTTTAATTTATTAAATAATGATTGAGCTTTAAAAACCAACAAAACGGAGTTGAAACCCTGTAAACTACACTAATTATAAAAACTTAATTCACCTCTTGAAGAAAAATATGGACTAATAAGTTTGCTTATTTTAACACATCAAAAAAAATATAGACTAATAAGCATACTTAATTCACCTCATGAAGATAAATATGGACTGATAAGTTTGCTTATTTTAACACATCAAAAAAAATATGGACTAATAAGCATGCTTAAATCACCTCATCAAAAAAAATATGGACTAATAAGTTTGCTTATTAGTCCACATCAAAAAAAATATCACTCAATAAGTCTTTATAAAAGACCATATCGGACTCCTATATGGCGAAAACTAAGTTTATAAAAGACTATATCGGACTCCTATATGGTAAAAACTACATTTATAAAAGACCAAGACTGCTGTAAGTGGATTGCAAACGTGTTCCAATCACATCCTTCTCAAGTTAGGAACAACTAAAGAGTCAAATTAATTTTACCAGGCATATTCGACAAAGACTCAAAAACAAGTTTAAGAAAAAATGTTCCTCAATAAGCACCATGCCTAATAATGTCGTGGAGCAAGTGAAAATGGCACGATGGACAAAATCGCAGCCTCAACCCCTCAAGCACCCCAATGGAATAATCTTCACCCCATCTTCACGAGTGTATGCCATTTCACCGCCCGTGAGAACAATGAGGAGGTCGGGTGTACGCAATCGGATTTGCGTTTCACTTTGATTCTTCTCTTCAACAAGGCGTTTGAGTTCCAATAGATGTTTTGCACCTGCTTCAATATCGGCACTTCCAAGCTTGCATTCAATGAGTGCATATCGACCATCATCGAGGTGAAGCACCGCATCGGCTTCCAATCCATAACGGTCGTGATAATAGGAAAGCTTACCTCCTAGGGCTTGCGAATAGACTTTAAGGTCGCGCATGCACATGGACTCATAAATGAATCCGAATGTTTTCAGATCGAGTTCCAAACTTTCAGGGGAAGCACCTAGGGCAGCAACAGCGATCGAGGGGTCAACCACACAACGCTTCTTACCACTACGAATGACTGTGGCAGAGCGAATGGCAGGCGACCATGCATCGACATCTTCCACCACAAAGAGTTTTTCGAGAGCTTCAACATAACTGTTGAAGGTTGAAATAGAGGTGCTTTCCATTTCAACCGACACATCAGCCAGCATACTTTTCTTGGTGGCGAGGGTGCAAAGATTGCGAGCATAGGAGCGCAAAATGAGCCTTGCTAAAGCTGGGTTTCGCTGCACATTATCGACTTTTGAAATGTCTTCTTGACAGATAATTTCAACATAGTCTTTTGCAACCAGCAGCTGAGCTTTGCGTGAACTAATGTCGAGCGAAGCTGGCCATCCACCACGACAAGCGGCGAAAATAAGCTTCTCGACAGTGAGCGATGAGTAAATGCCATCAATATCCAATTCAGCATTATCGAATAGTTCACGAAGTGAAATTTCGCCGTTAGATTCTTCCGATTCGTAGAGGCTCATCGGATACATTGCCATCTTGGATATTCGTCCTGTTCCGGTGTGCATAATTTCTTGATCGTTGATAACGGTTGAGCCAGTGAGGATGAATTGCCCCCTTTGGCGACGTTCATCGACTGCATGGCGCACAGCATCCCACAACACGGGGGCAACTTGCCATTCATCAATCAGTCGAGGAGTTGCACCTTTAAGCAAGAGTGAGGGCTTCGTTTTTGCTGTTGATAAGAAGCTATCGCGGGTGTCGGGATTTTGCATCTTTATAATACTTTTAGCATGCTTCTGGGCGGTTGTTGTTTTTCCACACCACTTCGGACCCATAATTTGAACTGCACCGAAAGCTTCTAGTCGCAAAAGCAACTGATCATCAGCTATTCTACTCAGATATTTTCCGCCTTTCATGTCGATAGTTTTTTATTTATTCTTCAACAAATGTAGGTCTTTTTTTCTAAACTACAATAGGCGTTACGTGTTTTTGAGGTAAATCGTTAGTTGTTTTTGAGGTAAATCAGCAATACCCACGTTCCACCGCATTAAAAACCTCTTCCAATCGAGTGCGCATTTGCTGGAGCAGCACGATCTTAGCATCTACTTCTGAAATCTTCTTGACCACCATCGTTTGCATTTCTTCAGAAAAAGGAGCCTGATAATACCATAAATCGAGCAGTTTTTTAATCTCTTTCAGTGTGAAGCCCGACTCTTTAGCATCTTTAATAAAGCAAATCCGCTCTAAACTGTCCTCACTATAATCTTTATAATTATTCGACTGCACACGCTCATCGTTTCGTCCCACAATTAGACCTTGCTTTTCATAGTATCTAAGCGTATCGATGCTCACACCTGTTTGTTTTGATAGTTCGCCAATTAACATCTATTCGTTGTATTTTAAATATAAATAACAAAGCATAGAGCGCACTCCACACTTTCAGCATACGAAAGTAATATCTAGTTTTGCAGCATCAAATTAATTTAACAAGAAAAAATGAAAGCAATATTATCGTTCACTGCCATCTTCTTAGCAATAACCGCACTCGTGGCATGGTACATTTCGCATCGAATGGGAACAAGTTTTCCAACAATCCCTCGTCGTGTGTGGGCAATTTCCATTGTGGGAATAATGTCATGTGTGATTATATCAATGATGTTTTATGCCGTTTCAACCACATCAAATCTTTTCGGTCGAACAGCTTATCAGTTCTGTGGAATAGCAATTGCAGTGCTAATGATGCTTCTTTTCGCCACCATTGCCGTTGATTTGGTGAATCTGCTTGCACGATTTTCGCCACACACAAGAGGTGTTTTAAGTCTTTCGCTCACATGCATGCTACTATTATATGCGCTCATTAATTCCTACACTCCTCAGGTGAAAGAACTAACTATCGCAATCAAAGGGCTTAACAAAGAAATCAGGCTGGTTCAGCTCACCGACATTCATTTGGGGAATTTCCGCGGAGCAAACGAAGTGAAGAAGCTAGTGAAGAAAATCAATGCACTAAATCCGGATGTAGTGATGAACACTGGCGATTTATTTGACGCACGCTATCCGCTTGAAAAAGCTACGGTGCTCGATGGATTTAAAGCATTGAAAGCTCCACAATATTTTGTCTTTGGCAACCACGACCAACATGTGGGTGTGAGAGAAGTGGTGGCACAAGCAAAAGCTGCTGGCATGTTGGTGCTTGAAAATGAAGTGGCGCAGTTTGGCGAATTGCAGATTGTGGGGCTGAACAACATGGCAGTTGATTCCGAACAATTCGATGTGCACGCTTCGCCAAAAGATGGCACGATTAAAGATGTTCTCAATCATTTAGTCATCGACCAATCGAAACCCACTGTTGTGCTACACCATCGACCAGTTGGCGAAAAATACATGCAAGAACATGGAGCCGACTTACTTCTAGCTGGACACACCCATGCCGGACAATTATTTCCTGCCACGCTGATTGCCAAAAGCATGTTCACCTTCAACAGTGGATTATATGACTATCTAGACATGAAGATTTATGTTTCCGAAGGATCGGGCACATTCTTCACCCCCATTCGATTAGGAGCAAGAAGTGAAATTACACATATTCGATTAGTGCCACAAGAATGATAAAAGTGGAGTAATCGGAACTGAAAACATTACATTTGTATAGAATTAATTAAGATTATAAAGAAAAAAGATTGAAATATTTTTGATTTCAAGACAAAAAGACTACTTTTATGCGAACAATCATTTCATTTAGATAATTATATAACTATAAACCTAGAAATATGTGTGGAATAGTCGGTGTTTTCAATCTCAAAAGCGACATTCAATCGCTTAGAAGTCAAATTTTGCAACAATCAAAATTAATACGCCATAGAGGTCCTGATTGGTCGGGCATTTATTGTAGCGAAAAAGCCATCATTGCCCACGAACGACTATCAATAGTCGATCCGGAATCGGGCGGGCAACCATTGTATAATAAAAACAGAAAACACGTGCTTGGTGTGAATGGCGAAATATACAACTACCGTGAAATTTATGAGCAAACAAAAGATAAATATGCCTACCAAACAGGTTCAGATTGCGAAGTAATTCTTGCACTTTACCAAGAGAAAGGCATTCATTTCATTGATGATTTAAACGGCATGTTCGCCTTTGCTCTTTATGATGAAGAAAAAGACTTATACTTAATTGCTCGCGACCATGTGGGCATCATTCCGCTCTACATGGGATATGACCAATCGGGGAATTTCTATGTAGCCTCGGAAATGAAATCGCTTGAAGGATATTGCAGCAAGATAGAAAGCTTTCCTCCCGGACATTACTTGTGCAGCACCGATGGCGAAATAAAACGATGGTGGAACCGAGATTGGACAAACTATGAGGCAGTGAAAGACAACAGCTCATCGGTTGAAGAATTACGCAACGCAATGAAAAAAGCGGTAAAACGCCAACTCATGTCCGATGTGCCTTATGGTGTTCTTCTTTCAGGTGGTCTTGATTCTTCGATAACTTCGGCGCTAGCAAAAAGCTATGCAGAAATGCGCATTGAATCGAATGACACCGAGAAAGCATGGTGGCCACAACTACACTCCTTTGTAATTGGAATAAAAGGAGCTCCCGATTTAGCAGCTGCTCGCAAGGTTGCCGACCACATTGGTACTATTCATCACGAAATTCACTACACCATTCAAGAAGGAATCGATGCCATTCGCGATGTTATTTATCACATTGAAACCTATGATGTAACAACCATTCGAGCAAGTACACCCATGTATCTTCTTGCACGAGTTATCAAATCGATGGGGATTAAAATGGTGCTATCTGGCGAAGGTGCCGATGAAATATTTGGTGGTTATCTTTACTTTCACAAAGCTCCCAATGCCGAGGAATTTCACAATGAAACCGTGCGCAAGATTAGCAAACTGCATCTTTATGATTGCTTGCGCGCTAACAAAGCTCTTTCTGCTTGGGGCGTGGAAGGAAGAGTTCCATTTCTTGACAAAGAATTTATGGATGTAGCCATGCGGCAAAATCCACAAGATAAAATGGCAGGCAATGGGAAAATGGAGAAACACATTTTACGTGAAGCACTGGGCGACATGCTTCCTGAAGAGGTGGCATGGAGACAAAAAGAGCAGTTCTCCGATGGTGTGGGCTATTCATGGATTGACACCTTAAAACAGATTACAAATGATGCGGTGAGCAACGAGATGATGGATAATGCTCACTTCCGTTTCCCAATTAACACTCCTCGCTCAAAAGAGGAATATTATTATCGAACTATCTTTGCTGAACACTTCCCCTCCGACCAAGCAGCTCTCACCGTGCCTTCGGAAGCTTCAATTGCATGCAGCACTGCCATCGCATTGGAGTGGGATGCCGCTTTTAAAAACAATATTGACCCATCGGGTCGGTCGGTACTTGGAGTTCATGCCGATGGTAATGGAAAATAAGAACCATTTGGTAAGAAATAAATAAAACCCGAAGTAAATTAGCCCAACACTACTCTACCCCATAGTAACGTAATTAGAAACCCTGCAATTCATTGTGGGGTTTCTAATTTAAAGCTTGAGCTTGCAATTAGCGTAAGATTTCCTACTTTCTATTCAAGACTAGAAGCAGAGACAAAACAGTAGAAGTCCGCACACTAAAACAAGAAAAGATGTTCCCACGAGCTGTGGAAACATCTTTTTTATCATTTCATCAATTAGAAAGCTACTGCATAAGAGTAAAGCGGAAAGTCATACCGAAATTACTGGTTGATGTAGGGAATGCACTTGAAGTAAACGGATTATTCACCAAGCGATCATAATACAATCGCACCTGAAAACGGTCACTCAAGGCATAATCGGCCGATGTTTTCAAAGTTACAGCCTTCTGCCCTGCCGTTAATTGTTCATCGAGTTCCGTTAATTTACGGAGAACTGTTTTGTTTTTTCGAACAGCTACATCGCATCGCAGATTCAAATCATTAGAGAATGATTTTTGTTTACCATTAGCCTTGATGAATAAATCCATTCGAGGGAATTTATAACCGAAACCGAAAGTAAACTCACGGCTCAACACCTCAGAGAGCTGATTGTTAGAAAAGCTCAATGTCATGTTTCTTGCGCGATTAAATCCAACAGAAGTTGAGATATCATTAATCCAAGTAAGATTCAGATTTATCAAGGGATTAAAAAGCTCGGTAATATTCACCGACGACATGCTATAATTAGATACGAAATTATCGTTAACATCCATCACATAGCTATAGCCATCGCCATATTGCTTATCATCGAATTTCAAATTTGTTTGATAAGAACCCACATTATAGAGCGACTGATAAGCATGCGAAATAGCTACTGACTTAAGCGCCTTGTTCAATCCGTTAATTTGTGCCACATTGCCATTGTAATTAATACGCCAGTTAGGAGCCATATATCGCAAAGAAGGGAATGGATCGAGCGAAACCTTATCGGGCGATTGACCGGTATAGGCAGCAATGAAAGCTGGAACAAGCACTTCTTGCGAAGTAGGACCATAGCCTACGGGGAATCCAGTTTTGGCATCAACTTCGGTAGGATCATAACCCACTGACTTATTTTCCACCCGTTGAGCAGCCAATCGCTTAGCCACAGCCAATCGATTATTCAATAAATCGTTGTAGGCAGTAGATTCATGCACCCCTGCTTCACCCATATCCGAGAAAGCAGTTCCCCAAGTATTAACCGACATGCTAAAGTTTCCGGAAATATTCTTATTAGCAGCAATGAATCCTTTACTTTCTTGCTGATATAAATAGTACTCGCTAGAGTTTTCTGCTTTAGCTCTCAAAGCCGTTAAATCGATCTTCAATGAATTAATAGGTTCTAAATTCAAGCGGAAATTCCACGAATCACGCTGCGACATGATATAAGGTGAGTTTAATGTGGTGTCGGCAGTAATCCAACCTTTTTCGGCAGCCTTCTTAGCAAAATCATCATCTTGCCATCCGAGCAAGAAAGGCATTCCAGGCGCAAATGAGGTAGCGATATTACCCAATCCCACCTCGCTATTGGTGTAGTTTCCTCCACCTAAAAATGATGGTTCAGGCAAGAACCCAGGCAAAGCTGTACCATCGGTACTAGCATAAGTTATATTTCCCGATTTTACCATCATCAAGAAGCGAGCTGAGTAGGCAGCTGCCTCAGAAAGGAATGTTTTCTCAACAATTCTTTTCCCAGTAATATCCACTCTTACATCGGCTAAATCTTCCTTCACGGTATATTCAATCGTATTTTTATCTACAATATTCACTGTTCCTCTAATCGACTTTCCAGCCACATCGTAAATACGAACTGAAATATCTTCGGTTCGCAAGTTGTGTTTAATTTGCTTGGGCTCATTGGCAACAAACTTCACACCATCCTTTTTAAAGCTCAATCGTTGAATTTCTGGTGCAGGTTCTTTCGCTTCATTGCCGGCTTTTTCGGTGGCAGAAGGTCGACGAGAACGAGCAGAGAAACGTTGATTCACATTCTTCAGATAGGGAACTTTGTTATATAAATTGGTGAAAGAAGCCTGACCGTTAAATTGCAAAGAACGGCTGTTATCAATGGTGTTTCCGAGTTCAATAGTTTCATCGGTGATTGCACCCGCAGCCCAATTATATAGACCTTGATATCTTGCAGTAGAAGCTATCCAATTTAAAGCTGGAATCTTATTGATTGGAATTTGATAAATTACATTCAGATTATGACCATAAAGCACTGGTCTTCCCATGTCCCAAAGATTCTGCATAATTGAATCCTTCTTCATTTGATAGTCATCATCTAAGCGATTCAATCGACCTTGAGGCTCGTCAATTCTATTAGTTCCCTCGGAAGAGAAAACAATTTCAAGCGATTTAAACAAGTTATAACTAAAGTTGAAGTTATTTCTCCAAAGGAAATCCTTTTCAACCGACACGGGAACTTTCAGGTTTAAATTCGTAATATCACGTGTTTGCACCTCATTGTAGTAGCGATAAACTTCCGATCGGAAAGCCACATTGGTTGGAGCCAAGGAGAAGTTAAAATCACGAATCAACGAAAGATAAGGAGCTTTAATTACGGTTTTAAAAGGCTCATAGACTTTTGGTCGGTTATTGAAGTTGTAATTAAATGCCACTCGGGTTGATCTTTCTTTGTCATAGCTTGTATTTTCATCACGACTATCGCCTTTATTATAGGCAAGAGAAACGGAGAAGTTTGTTGGATCATAGAAAGTAGTTTTCCCTTGCTTTGCAGTTTGGTCGACTTTCACATTGTTAAGAACAATACTAGTTCGCTTGCTGTAATCTTGAGCATTGCGCTTAATAGAATCGCGTTCGGCCTTTGTTTGAGCAGCTGCCAGTGTTTCTTTAAGGGTTAAATCGGAATTAATTGGGTCATATTCGGGATTACTCACACTTTTTGACACGCCCACATAGAGCGGAATCTGAACTCTTGCCTTTTCAGGGAAGAATTTTCCTAATTCAAGATTCGTAGAAACATCATACTCGCTCGTGCTAACCAAGGAACGATCGGTGACAGTTTGGTCGATTGCTCCAAATCCGGCAGAACGATGACGCCCTGAGAAAACCAAGCTACCGAAATCAGCTAACTTCATAGACACTCGTCCGGCAGCAGCCCAACCTCCATCATCTTCCACTTCGGTCAAGCGCAATTCATTCACCCACACTTCCACAGCCTTTGGAGCAGAAATGAGCGTACCATCTTTATGTCGGATACCAACCATCATCACCTGCACATCGCCCAATGAAGGATTACCCTTCACCTTAACCAAGTTCTTATTGTTATTATATCCCGAATGCACCATGGAAAATTCATCCGACTGAGAAATAGAAGCCCCAGCTCCACGAACAGCATCGTTTCGTGCCAACTTAGCGTCGGTAAAAATCGACAAGGGGAAATTCAAACGGTTCTCATCGGGCCACACAGCGTAACGATCTGATTCCACATTTGAACTATAAGTTCCTGCCTGAGTGAGTTTCAAAGGCAACTCATATTCATAGTAATTGTAGGTGTAATCGGAACCGATTCTCACAAAGAAATTCAAGTCATCATCAACGAGAGCATTACCAGGAATGGCTTCCGCGTGAATGTCGAGTTTAATGTTTTTATAGCGACGGAAATCCATATTAATCGATTTCATAGCTGCCCTTGAATCACCTTGCTCCAACTCCGTCACACGCATTGTCATGGCTTGCTCATTGAGAGCTAACAACTGCGTGTTCGATGGGTCAATCACACGATCAACACCCGGAGGAAGCACATAGCTCACGGGAGTTCTATTGCCATCTTCTTCAATGTTAACAGCCGAAACGTCGAAGGTGGTGTTCAAACCTAAAGCATCGGAATTAGTTTCCAAGCTTGAGGTATATTTTCGCCAATCTGCACGCACCAATTGCAAGGTCGCAAAGCGAAGATGCACGGGAGTATTAGAATTACGCATGAACATTCTCATGAAACGAATCGATGTGAAATCGGAAATATTTCCAAACACATCATCGGGAGAACTAAGCGGAATTCTGAATCGATACCATGTTACCGTTGTGCTACCGTTAGGCACATCAACTGTAACTGTTCTTGCATCGGTAATATTATTTCGACCCACCACCATATCTTCGCGTCGCAAGCTCACTTGATATTGATAGTAGCGTTCATATTCGTTTAGTGTATTGTCGGAATTCACATCTTCTCCATCGGGGATAGTTGTTGCCGAGGTTGAATAACCTTCTGTTGATTGCGATGCCGGCAAAGAGTTACCTTCAACACCATTATATCGGCTATATCGTTTTAAAATCGAGGCTTCTTCTTGGTCATATGCACTTCCTCGATAATATCGGTAATCATCGGCAGATGGGTCGGCTTCAAATTCTGATAACTTATCGGAATCAAGAATGGTTTGCAGATTATTTAAATACTTCTGATAGAATTTCTGTTCATTACTATTACTCAATCCATCAAAGCCGACATCTTGGTTCACAATTGTCACATCATTATTAACAAAGGCATTGGTAATTTGAGTTTGTGTAGGGACTCTACCCCATGCCGTTTGTGCCACATTCGTCAACTGATTATCTTCGGGCAAACCATTTTCATAGAGCTTTCGTGAATCTTTAAGCACATCTTCTGATATATCGCCAAAGTTGAAATATAAATCGGCACCCGACATTTGCTGCATGGTGTCATTCACAAAAGGGTCCATCATCCAGAACTCCAAATACTCAATGTTTGCCGATTGGAAGTTTGTGGTTGATATCGAACGCATGATTCCACCCCAACGCGATTCAGGATTGCGCAAAGTTCCATTAGCATTTAGACCACTTGAATAACTAGTCGATTGGGTATCGAAGTTATATGGTCCTCTTTCTTCAGGATAGTATGAAACGTTCAAAATCGACATTGAAGTTGCCGATCCCACTTCCAAATCTTTATCGGGATAAATTTCATGTTGGCTCACCTCACGCGTTAAGTTGTTCGACTGTAAATCGACATCATTTCGCATGTAACTAGGAGTTTGTGCCACATTCCTATTGAAAATCGGGTCGATGATAAACCACGACATTCTAGCCCTGTTATATCCACTAGCTAAGGAATCTGACGATAACATGGCCTCGGGAAACAATTGCTGCTGATGCTGCGGTGTACTAGCTAGAACCCAATTCTGCCGTTGACGAACATCGATTGATGATTCCGTATTTTCGAAATCATCGATATACACCACCCCATTGGTTGTGTTGTTAGTTCCTGAAATTAGTTTTGCATATTCCCCCTCAACAGCCAGCGACGATTTAGCATCGGTGTCGATTAATGGTATTTTATTCACAATGTCGGTGAGCAACTGCGATTCAGACGAATAATTGAAATCAAGTCCCAGCATCGTGTTCGATATCGGATCTTCGCCATAGTTCACTTTTTGAGTAATGGGGCGTTCATTCATGTGCAAAACGGTTGCTCCGAGGTTAAATTTATCGGAGAAGGCGTAATTGGCATGAGTTCCTAATAAGGTTTTTCGTTGCACCGTGAAAAGACTTTGACTTTCGGTTGAAACTTGCAATGAAGCACCCGATTCCAAATAGGCTTGATTAATAATCTTCACCCTACCCAAAATATAATCAACCACATAATCAATTCCTTCTGTGAGAGTTACCCCACCAGAAGTTACCGATACTGAACCTTGCACTAAGTTAACAGCTCCCAGATTAATTTCAGAATTAGTTGAGCCACTATAACGACCCGTTAGCACAAATTTGTTGTGTTCAGCATCTTGCTGAGCATAGACCTGTGTTGAATCATAGAGCGAGGTATAGGCATAGCTTTTCTTGTATGAACTATCATCAATTGAATCGGACAAATACTGCCCGAAGGGTTCCAACACAGGGAAAATGATCCGCCCTGTCGATGAATTGACCGTTACGCCCTCAATGTAATCGAAAACCCCATTGCTTCCTTTATCTAGTTGCGAATTTAAGTTATCGAGGTTTAACACATTGAGTAGAACATGCCCTGCCAAATTCGACTTAGGCAGATAGTTCACCCGCGACCCCGTGAGTTCATTTGCATACAAAACATTCAATTGAAAATCGGTGCTCGACAGCGAGAAAGCATTCAAGCTATACACGTTTTTCATCATCAAATCCCAAGTAGGTAATTTTGGCGAAACAGTTGTTCCTTTCAAAAGCTTCAACACTAAAGACGAAGGCGCATTAATACCATCATCAGAGAACTCACCAACTTGGAATGTCATGCCGTTGGCGGTATAGTTATAAGCCACCGCAAGAACCTCATCATTGTTAAGTGCTGTGTTTAGCGATATATAACCCAATTGCTCATTGATTGTATATTCGGAAGTTTCAAGCTTTCTGGCCTGCTCCACTTTCTCATAATCTTGTCCGCCATAAAACCCATAGGAGCTGAGGGGCGACAAGGTGGTGTTAATTTTCGACGCATCGCGCGCATCGGCATAGTCGGTTGTAATCGAACTATACAAGTTGTTTGCCTCGTTATACGGGAATGCATTGTAGGGATAAGAAAGTCCGGGAGATTGCTGAAAAGAGGGGACATCATTATAGATATCCTTTTTTTGTTCTCCTAAATCGAGAAGCGCCAGAACATTTCGAGCTGTTTGGTAATTTCCGGTTTTATTGGTTACCCAAACTTCAATTCGATTAATTTGCACCGACGAACGAACCACGGGCAAAGTTGACAAAGCTTCATCATAGTGGTTTCGGAAATAATGAGCCAAGAAGAAGTGTCGGTTAGCATCATAATCGGCCGCCGATATTTCAAAATCGGTTTGCTGAGCACCACCCTGCACATTAACAATATTACGCTCACCCTCACTTTGCGAAAGCACACTCGTTAAAGAAAGCTTTCCAAATTGCATTTCCGTTTTCACCCCAAAAAGATTGGTTGCACCAGTAATTAGCGAACCATTGAGAGGCATGGAAACATTACCGGCTTCAATTTTTTTTATAATTTCATCTTCACCACCGGTATATTCAATATTCATTTGGTTTTCGAAGGTGAACGTTGACTCGGTGTTATAGTTCACCTGCATTTTCATTTTGTCGCCCACATTCCCAACCAAACTCATTTGAATCTGCTGGTCGAAATCAAATGTTGTTGTTTTGCGAAGCCTTTCCGATATGGCCGGGTTTTCATTCACATTCGTTTGCCCGCCGAAACTCACTTCCACGAATCCTTGAGGTACAATAGAAATGGTGTTATTTCCGAAAATCTTTCCAAAAGATTCTGCTTCAATCACCAATTCCGGAATCAATCCTTTGCGTGTTTGCTCTTCTACGCTCAAACTCCTTTGTCGCCAATAGTTTCTCAGCGATCGCTGCATGCCATACTGACTATATTCTTGGAGCGTCATTGCTCGCGGGAGCCGATAGTTTATATCACCCACTTTCTCGGTGAAGATATACATCTGGCTATCGCCATCATATTCCACATCCTTCTCCACATTCGAGGGGTCTTTCAAATGCAATGGCGATTGATCTTCGGAATTATCGCCCGAAAACTCTCCTTTGTCTTTCAAAGGAAAAATTAACTGAGTAGTATCGAGTGGTGAATGATTATTCGACGTACTTTTCACTTGATTTTGAGCCACAGAAGAAATCTTTGCCATGCTAAAACAGATGACAAAAAATAAAAATAGGCGTTTACCAAAAGCAATATGTTTCGTTTTCAATTCTTAGTGTTTTTTATTCTTACAGTTGTTTCAACGATAGCTTAATGAGCTGCTCAACGCCAATCCCAACTTCTTTTTTAATAATAGCATCGACCACCTTTTCTGCCGATTTTCTAACAATTCCCAGTGCCGACAAGGCCGACAAGGCATCTTCACGAACCGAACTACTACCGCCAGTTATCACATGTTCAGAAACAGTGTGCCCCAGCTTATCCATCTTATCTTTCAAATCAATAATCACACGCTGTGCCGTTTTAATACCAATGCCCTTTATATTCTTTAGAAAATTAACATCTTCACTCATAATGGCATGACAAATTTCATCGGAAGCATGCGAAGACAGCATCACGATAGCCGTGTTTGCACCGATTCCACTCACTGAAATCAACAAGCGAAACAAACGACGCTCCGACTCTGAAGCAAAGCCATAGAGCAAATGAGCATCTTCGCGCACCACCTGATGCAGATAAATCAACACTTCCTTTTCTCCAACTAAACTTGAGTAGGTGGTCAATGAAATATGAACAAAATAGCCAATCGAGCCCGCCTCAACAACAATGTGTGTGGGTGATAAACCCGTTACTTTACCTTTTATATATTCAAACATGACTATTCTTTATTATTATATACAGCCTTCGACATCTTCAACGGATCTACCGTTATTTGCGCATGTATCTGGCGATTCTTATGAATGTCCATTGCCAAGAATAGGGCTTCTCGAAAGGAGGTTTCTTTTGCCACATTTTTTCCGGCTATGGCAAAACCTGTTCCATGACAAGGCGATGTTCTCACAACAGGCAATCCGGCGGTGTAATTAACCCCATGGTCGAATGTTAGCACTTTAAATGGTGTTAATCCCTGATCGTGATACATGGCTAGAGTAACATCGAATTTGGTGTAATCATCCGACCCAAAAAAGCCATCAGATGGATAGGGACCCAAGGCTAAAATTCCTTCTTTTTTTGCTTGCTCAATTGCCGGAATGATAACATCTTGCTCTTCTTTGCCAATAAGCCCACCATCGCCACAATGCGGATTTAATCCGAGAACAGCAATACGTGGACGCTTAATACTGAAATCCTGCTCCATGGTCGATGCAATAATGCGTAGTTTCTTCACAATCAATTCCTGTGTAATGTGTTTTGCCACATCTTTCAAAGGCACATGTGTTGTAACTACTCCCACACGCATTTTTTCGCTCACCATGAGCATGATGTGATTATCAACATGAAATTGCTCGGCTAAAAATTCGGTGTGACCAGGGAAATTAAATTTCTCACTTTGTATGTTGTCTTTACTAATCGGAGCCGTTACAAGGGCATCAATCTTACCAGCCTTTAAATCCTGAACAGCAGCATCGAGCGCCATGTATGAGGCTTCCCCGGCAATGTCCGCCAATTTTCCTAGCTCCACATGCACGTTATCATCAATGCAATTAATAATGTTCACTTTCCCATCAACTGCCGATTCAGCTTGTTCGATTGTATTAAACTGAAATGTCTCTAAATCAATTGCCTTACGATGATAGGCAGCAACTTTAGGAGAACCATAGATTATGGGGGTACACATTTCAAGCATTCGTTTATCGTCAAGCGCTTTCATTATCACCTCATAGCCCACTCCGTTAATATCGCCTTGTGATATCCCTATTCTAATTAATTTTGTCATGATTTTCAAGTTTAATATTCTAATTGTTACACTATAAAAAAAACAGTTCTTCTTTTATAGACTTTTCCAACTACAAAAGAAATATATTTATTTCAAAATTTACAACGTTTTGATGAAAAAACACTTAAAACAATGTTTTAATTTGATAAGAACGCAAATAAATTCAGAAAACAGCTTTCTTATCACATTCATTTTGATTATTCTAGGAAAGCTCACGAATAAAAATCGACTCCACTTATTGCGTCGATACATGCGCATGGTGAAAAGGGCTTTACTAATGCCGAAAAAGCTACACTCCTGCGCTATGAAAATAGCTTCTAAACGTTCCGCAATTGGAGAAACATGAGGGTTTTCTAGCAAAGCGAGAAGCTTACGTCACCACTTACATCGCTTTCCCAACTGCTTGGGAACGTCAGCACGCTACTTACATCGCTTTCCTAACTGCTTAGGAACATCAGCGCACTACTTACATCGCTTTCCTAACTGCTTGGGAACGTCAGCGCACAAGAACATATGCATTCCTAACTGCTTAGGAACGTCAGCGCAAAAGAACATATGCATTCCTAACTACTTAGGAACGCAATTGCACGACTCCTTTGGCGTTCCTAACTACTTAGGAATGCATCTGCACGACTCCTTTGGCGTTTCTAACTACTTAGGAATGCATCTGCACGACTCCTTTGGCATTCCTAACTACTTAGGAATGCATCTGCACGACTCCTTTGGCGTTTCTAACTACTTAGGAACGCAAATGCACAACTCCTTTGACGCTCCTCCGCAGTTCGGAAAGCATGAAATTTGCTGTTTCAAACGACTAAAAAACTGTTTTTCAGACATGTTTTGAGATGCATGCTCTCAGCCCCATTCGGGGAGGAACCTCATTAGCCCCAGATTTCAATCTGTGGTACAAGTCGGAGCAAGCACATAAGTGCCGTTAGGTACGACACTTTTTGGGCTTGTTGGATTTATTAAATCATGCGGGAAAATCCAATCATAAAAAAAATGCAACCATGAAATATTCCCGAATGACAATCCGAAAACGGCGGATAATCGTAACGTATAGACGCATTGTCTGCGTCTCCGTGCGTGCTTGGGTTAAGGGTTGCTGGGTTGTGGTTTTCCCGTGTTGTTGTGAGACGCATGCAATGCGTCTCTACGGAACGCCCTTTAAGAGAATAAAAATCTGTAGGTCACAGCTGCAACCCAAATAATCGCCAAATCTCACATTGACTGGAAAGTGAAGTTGGGAGTGTGAAAGGTGGGTTAGAAGTTTCCTTAATTGCGAGATTAGCGATAAAATCTGTTCTCCATTAAATATTGCCAAGTTTCATGCGGTAGAAAGTACTGCATATCTTTACCTTCTTTGATGGCTTTTCTAATGAATGAGGAGGAAATCTCCATCAACGGAGCATTGACAATGTGTATTTTTGGGTGATTCTGATATTCACTTGGAATGATGTATCCCGGACGAGGATACGCTAGAATGTGGTGGTTTTTCAGAATAGTTTCATAGCCCTTCCAACTTTCGAGCTGTTGCAAGTTGTCGCCTCCCATAATAAGATAAAATTCATGTTGAGGATGTTGCTCTCCAAGATGTTTGAGCGTATCGATAGTGTAAGATGGGATAGGGAGCTTAAACTCGATATCACTCGCACGATACTTCGGATTGTTGCCAATGGCTCGTTGCACCATTTCTAGGCGCTGATGGTTGTTGAGCAAGTTTTCATGTTGCTTAAATGGACTTTGTGGTGAAACAATAAACCATAGTTGTTCAATCTCGTTGAACTCAAGAATATAGTTTGCAATTGCCATATGTCCGATGTGTACCGGATTGAAAGTGCCGAAGTAGAGTGCGATTTTCATAATAGAAACTTCTCAATCACCTCTTCTGCTTCTTTCAACGCCACCTCCAGTTGGTCGTTCACCAACACATAGTCGAACTTCGATGCGAAGCTCAATTCATATTCCGCTTTGTCAATGCGTTTCTGAATCACTTCCGAGGAATCGGTTCCTCTACTCTTTAATCGTCGTTCGAGTTCTTCCACCGATGGCGGTTTCACAAACACAGCTAGAGCTTCATTGGCGTAATATTGCTTAATATTAACTCCGCCCACCACGTCCACATCAAAAAGCACATGTTTTCCTTGATTGCGTATTCGCTCCACTTCAGCTTTTAATGTGCCATAGCAAGTGCCCTGATAAACTTCTTCCCATTCTAGGAATTCATTGGCATCTACTTTTGTCATAAATTCATCATTCGATAGAAAATAATAGTCTTTACCATGTATTTCGGTGTGTCGAGCTGCGCGACTAGTAGCCGAAATTGAAAATTCTAATCCTAAATTCTGTTGAAGTAAGTGCTTTACAATTGTCGTTTTACCCGAGCCCGAAGGGGCTGAAAATATAATAAGTTTACCTTTCATGTTTTTTTTGAAGAAGCTACCTCTAACACACTTCCCCGGTGGAAGGGTTGGAGGCACTAGTTTAATTTATTTGCTGCATATTTTGCTTTTAACTCCTCCCTTTTGAGGAGATTGGGATGAGTTGTTTTCACAGCACATTCAGCGATTGTTCTTTAATTTTCTCCAAAGCATCTTTCATTTGCACCACAATGCGCTGCATGTTGCTTTCGTTCGATTTGCTTCCGAGAGTGTTAATTTCTCGTCCGATTTCTTGAGCAATGAAGCCTAACTTTTTACCCACATCATCGGCATCGCTTTCAATGGTTTCCATGAAATATTTGCAGTGCTGAGCAAGACGTACTTTTTCTTCGTTGATGTCAAGTTTTTCAATGTAGAAAATCATTTCCTGTTCCAAGCGATTATTATCGATTTTTCCAATTACTTCGAGTTCTTTCAATCCATCGTTCAAGCGTTGTTTTATGTTGATTATCCGCTGTTCTTCAAACGGTTTTACTTCTTCGAGTAGTTGCAAAATACGGTCGATATTTCCGCAGAGGTCGTTGTTGAGCGATATGCCTTCTTGTGTTCGAAAATCATTGAAGGCAGTGAGTGCTTCAATAATTAAAGCTTCAATGCTTTCCCACTCGATTTCAGTTGTGTTGTCGATTTCGGTTTTCAGCGCATCGGGCAGTCGAAGAATTGAGCCCATTAATTGAGCTTCGCATTCGGGGCTGTCCATTTGGCGATTTAACGATTGCAGTTGCTCTAAATAAGCTTTCACCACTTCAACATTGATAACGGCTTTACTTTCACCGCCTAAAGATTCTACATGGAGAGAGAAATCAATCTTACCACGAATTGCTTTCTCGGCAATGATTTTACGAATTTCAATGTCTTTATTGCGAAAAGCTGGAGCAATGCGCGTGCTCACATCAATCGATTTGCTATTGAGCGATTTTACTTCGACAATTATCTTTAGGTTTGGCTTTTCGAGTTCCGATTTGCCATAGCCAGTCATTGATTTTATCATGGGTTATATTTTTAAGCCAGAGCCTCCCATTCATCATTGAGAGGGAGGGGTTATGGCGTTTTTTGTTCAGTGAGTTTTATTTGATTACACCCGAGCCAATCAGTTCGCCATTCTCATACCAAGCGGCAAACTGTCCAGCGGTGATACCTCGTTGCTCTTCCTCAAAGAGAATGTAGGTGCCTTCTTCACGGCAATAAAGAGTGGCTTTTTCGAGCGGTTGACGATAACGAATCCGCAAGTCATATGATCGTTCTTCGCCTACCTTCATTTCCAAATCCTTGCGAATCCAATGCATTTCATTGGCGTCGATAAATAGTCCGTAGCGATATAATCCGGGATGTTCTGTGCCTTCA
Source organism: Mangrovibacterium sp. (assembly GCA_047971925.1). Classification (GTDB taxonomy): domain Bacteria; phylum Bacteroidota; class Bacteroidia; order Bacteroidales; family Prolixibacteraceae; genus JBKEDC01. The sequence continues at coordinate 16,687 of JBKEAC010000009.1, read as the reverse complement.
CCAACATAAATGATGTTGCGTTCCACATCGGTTCCCAACACAAAAAGCGGCTTTTCATGTCCGCCAATGTTCAAGCCTTTGCGCTGACCAATGGTGTAGAAGTGTGCGCCACGATGTTCGCCAATTACCTTTCCATTCCAAGGTTTGTAGGGGAATGGGAAGCAAAGTTTAGCAAAGTTTTCAGGAAGTTTCTCCACGTTTTTTTTCTTTTCCATGAAGGAAACGGGGATTTCAATTACATTTCCTGTTTTAGCTTCCAACTGTTGCTGTAAGAATGTGGGCAAATCGACTTTTCCCACAAAGCAAATTCCTTGTGAATCTTTTCGTGTGGCGGTGGGTAGGTTTTGTTCTGCAGCAATTCTTCGCACATCGGGTTTTTGCAAATGACCGATAGGGAAGAGGGCTTTGCTTAGCTGTTTCTGATTGAGTTGGCAAAGGAAATAGCTTTGGTCTTTGTTATTATCGGCACCAGCTTGCAACTGATAAATCATTTCTCCTTGATGTTCAAATTCGGCTTTTTGGCAGTAGTGCCCCGTTGCTACAAAGTCGGCGTTGTGCTTCAGGCATTCATCCATGAAAATATCGAATTTAATTTCTCGATTGCAAAGCACATCGGGATTTGGTGTGCGCCCTTTGCTGTATTCGTCGAACATATAGTCAACTACACGTTTTTTATAGTGCTCGCTCAAATCTACAATGTGAAATGGCATATCGAGCTTTTTTGCCACCATTTCGGCAATTAGAGCATCGTCTTCCCATGTGCATTGCCCAGTGATAGCTCCTGTTCGGTCGTGCCAATTAATCATGAATAGCGCGATGACCTCATAGCCTTGCTCCTTCAAGAGGTAGGCAGCTACACTCGAATCTACGCCACCTGATAATCCTATTACTACTCGTTTCATTTCTTATTATTTAGCCTTCTCCAACTTACCCAGGAGGAGAGCAAAAGATATTAATTTTAAAGATTATTCTAAATGTTCAGCATTATGTCCCTTCTCCTCGTGGAGGTTAGGTGGGCTACTTTTTTACTGCAAAGATAATATAAATAGGTATTGTTTGTGACTTTGTGCCGATTCGGATGAAAAATTTGTCTTTTCTTCATCATCTTTAATTTTTGTTTTCCAGATGCTCAAGTGAATCTAAAAATAAGCATTCTACTCTGCCGTCGTCATGAATTTGAAAACGACTGATGGCAGTGTTTCGTGGAGCATCCCAACAGTAGTAGCTTTGGGGCGATTTCCCGAGGAGAACCGTCCAAAATGCACGAATCAATCCGCCATGCGATAGTGCTAGCACGGTTTGGTCTTGATTGTTCTCTGTCAGCAAGTCGAGAAACTCTTCCGCACGAGCAATGAGGTCGAAGCTAGTTTCTGCATCTTCGGGTAGCTTGTTGTCGTCCCATTTCCAATCTTTTGGGAATGGTTTGCCTTGCCATTCGGCGAGGTATCGCTCACGGAGCAATTCGCAAGGTATGATTGTTTTATTTTGCTGAAATTGCGCAATCGCATCGGTGCTTCGCATGGCGCGCAAAAGGTCGCTACTATATATGATATCAAATTTCACTGTTTGTAGTGCTTCGCCAGCCTTTGCTGCTTGCGCTAATCCCTCGGCGGTGAGTGTTCCTGGTGTTTGTCCTTGGCAAATGCCTTGTGCATTTTCTTTTGTTTCGCCGTGGCGAATGAGGTAGAAATCTATCATAAAGGTATTTGTTAAGCTTTTCATTGCCTACTCGGAGAGTAGGAATTAAAGACATGGTGTTAATATTTGCTGCTTACACTTTCTTTTTTTGAAAGTTTGTAATGGGTTTAGGTTTTTTCCTCTTTTTTTGCTTCCTCCCAATAGATATCCATTTCTTCGAGCGACATCTGGCGGAGGTCTCGACCTTGCTGAATTGTTTTTTCTTCGAGGAAGTTGAATCGTCTGATGAACTTTTTGTTGGTACGTTCGAGCGCTGCTTCGGGGTCAACTCCGTAGAGTCGAGCGGCATTGATGAGCGCAAAGAAGAGGTCGCCAAATTCTGCTTCGGTTTTGAGGGTGTCATGAGCATTGATTTCTGCTTGCACTTCGCCGATTTCTTCCTGCACCTTGTCCCACACTTGTTCGCGCTCTTCCCAATCGAATCCCACGGCGCTCACTTTCTCTTGAATGCGTGTGGCTTTTACCATGGCAGGCAGTGAGCGAGGCACACCTTCGAGCACAGTTTTCTTCTTTCTGCCGTTCTCTTTTAGTTTGAGTTGCTCCCAGTTTTCAATCACCGTTTGTGCATTGTCGGCATTGATTTCACCATAAACATGTGGGTGGCGGTAGATTAGTTTGTCGCACAGCGCATGAATGACATCAGCCACATCGAAGGTGTTTTGTTCTTCGCCCATTTTGGCATAAAAAACAATGTGGAGCAGCACATCGCCCAGCTCTTTTTTTATTTCGTTCATATCTTTATCGAGAATGGCATCGCATAGCTCGAAAGTTTCTTCAATGGTGTTTTTTCGCAAACTTTCAAAGGTCTGTTCTTTGTCCCAAGGGCACTTTTCGCGCAGCGTGTCCATTACATCGAGCAATCGTCCGAAAGCTTGAAGTTTATCTTCTTTGGTGTTCATTGTTAGTCTATTTTAATAGGAAGATGTTTTACAAGTCCCACAAGGTTGTCGGCACTAAATGAGGTTGCTTTGAGTTTGTTTTTGTTAGGGTCGATTAGAAAATCGATAGCTGTTTTAAAATCTGTTTTGTGCAGTAGGCAGTTTTCGAAGGTACTACCACTGAGTAAGCAGTCGGAGAATTTAGCTTCCGACAAGTTGCACAACGAGAAATCGGCCTCTTTAATGCTACAATTCAAGAAGTTTGTTTTTGTGAGTTTTCTAGCTCCAAACAAGGCATAATCGAGCTGGCAGTTTTTAAAATTCACTTGAAATAGCAGCTCTTTGCAGGCAGTGAAATCAAATCCGATGAGCTTACACGAGTCGAATAGCACCGATTTTAAGCCGCAATCATTAATAAATGCATGGCTGAAATTACAGTTTGAAAATACACAGTCGATGAAGTCGCAAAATTCTAGTCGGCACCCTTCGAAAGAGCAGTTCAAGAATGTGCAATCTAAAAATTCCATTCCGTAAATCTCTTTACTAGTGAAGTTTTTGTTTTCGTAGTTTTGGTAATTCGTATCTATATTTATCATGCGTGCAAATATACAGAAAATGTGTTGGGAAAAATGGAGTAATTCAATTTGTAGGAGTAAAAGTTTGCATAGCAAATGGTAAATCTTAATTTTGTAGCGAAAACTAAAAAGCGAGAAGATGAGCAATGAACTTATTATATCGATAAAAGATGTTGATGTGTTTCGTCAGAACCATTTAGCATTGTCGCATGTAAATTTAGAAGTGAAGAAAGGAGAGTTTATATATATCATTGGAAGAGTGGGAAGTGGGAAGTCGAGTTTGCTCAAACTGATTAATGCAGAGCTCCCCATTGCACAAGGAAGTGTGCAAGTTGCTTCTTATGATTTAGTAACAATGTTGGAAAAGGAAGTTCCTTTTTTGCGTCGAAACATTGGCGTTATCTATCAAGATTTTCGTTTGCTTTCAGATCGGACTGTTTTTGAGAATTTAAAATTTATTCTTCAAGCAACAGGTTGGACCAATATGTCTGAAATGGAGACTCGGATAGATGAAGTGCTAAATCAAGTAGATATTCCAGGAAAGAAACACAACATGCCTCATGAACTTTCGGGAGGTGAGCAGCAGCGCGTGGTGATTGCAAGAGCAATATTAAACATGCCTCAGATTATTTTGGCCGATGAACCTACGGGCAATTTAGATCCGATGACGAGTAGAGATTTAATGCGTATATTTAAGACGCTTAATGAGCAAGGTATCACTATAATCATGGCAACTCACGATTATCAGTTAATCGACCAGCACATGGCTCGAATTATTCATATTGAAGATAAAAAGTTGTTCGACCCTCAAGATGCCGTAGTTAAGGATTAAGTTGTTTGGAAATTGAGTTGTTGAAGAAGTGGTTTTGAAAAATTGATTCGAAGAATAGGTATATGAAAAATAAAAAGATAACTTTATTGATATTAGCATTGTGTTTAACGCTTGCCTCGTGCGCCCCTAAAAAAACAAAAGATTCTCGTGTGGTGTTAAATAGCTCTTATGAGGAAGCCATACTAAAATCGAGAAATCTCATGATCGGGTCTTTAATAACCAATCGCACAGGAATGTCGATTACTGTTACTAAAGGCGATGAATGTATTTGGTCGCAGGGATTAGGTTATTCTAGTGTGGAATTGGAGTCCTTGGTAAAGCCAGAACATCGTTTCCGAATTGGAACTTCATCGCGCCTATTTGCGTCGTTAGTTTTGCTGCGATTGCACGAAAGAGGTGAGATTGATATGCAGAAGAAATATACCGATTACATAAAGTCGGGTGTTAATCCAACATGGAGTTTTACACTCTATCAATTAGCCGTTAATTCGGCTGGATTTCCAGTGTCGCTTCATGAAATTTTAAACGAATCGACGCATCGGAATTATTTGAATTTAGATAGTTTGTTGGTGGCGCATGCTTCCGATGCATTGGCATATGAACCGAATCGGTATTTTGCTGAAAGTTCGTTTTCCACTTGTTTGTTGATTAACGCCTTGGAAGAAGTGAGTGGAAAGAGTTATTCTAAGTTATTGCAAGAGGAGGTGCTAACTCCTTTTGGACTTGAAGAAACAGGCTTAGATTATGCGAACGTAATTTTGAAGAATAAAGCATCGATGTATGCCAGAAACTCGATTGCTCAATTGTTTAGGGCAGCCGATGGAAACATTAATGCGGTTTCGTCGGCGGTAGGTATTTTATCAACAGCTGATGATTTGAATAAGTTGGGGCAAGCCTTGATGAATAGAAAAGTGCTTACAGCTGAAAGTTATCAATTACTCTTGACGGCGAATATTCTTTCTAATGGTGAACCTACTCCGTGGGGAATGGGACTTGAGCTTTCGAAAGATTCACAGGGTAGAGAGTTGATAGTTCTTCGAGGAATGGTTACAGGTGGAGCGTCGTTGATGTTGATTTGCCCAGCAGAAAAATTTGTAATGACGGTGTGCGGTAATTTGGAAGGTGATTATTCGAGCTATCCATTTACTGAAGTTGTAGAAGCTTTTTTAGGAGGTAAGAAATAACGATTCTATGTTGAATGTAGAGGGTAGAATAATTTAACTCTTTAGTTGTTCCTATCTTAGAGGCTGATGTGATTGAAACACGTTTGCATCTAGCGAGACACTTCATTAAATACCATGTCTTAAACGCTAGTTAGTTACGGGATTTGCATTCTAAACAGGTAACTACTTAGAAACAAGCGAAGCACTTTGAATTGCCTCTTTCTTCCGATAATTGTAAGAGCGATGATTGTAGGGGAAAATGTAATTCATTTTTGCTGATTATTACTGCATTTATGAATAATTATTCTCTGCTATCTAGTTTTCTTGTATTATTCTTTTTCTGAAATGAACCACGAAGTTACACTTTCCACCGTCTTTTGCAAATTAAAGGGCGAAGTTTCTTGCAATATCAATCCGCAATTCGGGCGAAGTTATTCCTAAGGCCGAGTTTCCCAAAAGTGATTCACGGGTCCGTTTCCTTTCCCAATCTGATAGGCAGCACCGCTTTCAATGGAACGGTCGATGTAATGTTTCGCCGACCGAACGGCTGAGTTGAGGTCTTTGCCCCGGGCAAGAAATGATGCCAATGCAGAAGAAAGCGAACAGCCTGTGCCGTGTTTATTCTTCGTATTGATATAGTTGCTTTCGAGCTGAATAACTTCTTGCTCTTCCCTATTGAAAAACACATCGTTGATTTGAGCCGTTTGCTGATGCCCACCCTTCAACAACACCGACACGCGACATTTCTCACCCAATTTCTGCGCCACTCGATGCATGTCTTTGAGGTTGTGAATTTTTTCTCCGCTGAGTATTTCGGCTTCGGGAATGTTGGGCGTGATGAGGCGGCTCATCGGGATAAGTTCATTTTTTAAGGTAGCGATCGCTTCGGGCAGCAAGAGCGCATCGCCCGAGGTGGCCACCATCACGGGGTCGAGCACAATGTTCGGCACTTCATATTGCAAAAGCGAGGCTTTCACCGCTCGAATAAGTTCAGAGGAATGTAGCATGCCAATTTTTATGGCATCAGTTCCTATATCATCGAGCACCGATTTAATTTGCCCTTGCACAAAATCTAATGGTATCGGATGCACGCCATACACCCCCACGGTGTTTTCATTCACAATGGCGGTGATGGCGGTTGTGGCAAAGCACCCACAAGCCGATATGCTTTTTATGTCTGCTTGAATTCCGGCTCCCCCACTAGGGTCGCTTCCTGCAATGCTGAGCACGCGATAATATGTTTTCATCTGGTTTACAATTAAGGGGATTCTAAAAAATAGGTTTAATAAGGATAGGCTTCCAATAGCATCTGTTGTTCTTTTTCAAATTCTCCATCGCTCCATTTCATAGGCCGACTGCCAGAAGAGCCATTCCATTTTGCTACAAAAACGATAGGCCTCGAGCATTTCTTGTTGTTCCTCGTCGGTGCATTGAGCCGCTATTTCATTGCAAATGCCTTTGGCAATTTCCACCGATTGGGCAAAGGCTTCGCCACCATAAGTGTCAATCCAATCCTGATAAGGATTATCTTTCGATGCTTCTTGAGAGAGGATATAATCGCCCACTTCCTTATAAATCCAAAAACAGGGAAGAACCGCAGCAAGTGCTAGATGAATCTTGCCCGAAACGATTTGCTTCCACAGAAAAGAAGTATAGAGCATGTTTGAAGGTGAGGCTTCATTTTTCGCCGAAAGGTTCTGCACATATTGCGCATGGAGGACTTTCTCCACCGCCACTGTGTCGAGTGCGAACGATTGGAAATGCTCCCGATGAGCATCATCGACCAATTGCTTGCTGATTTCTAGCAAAACCTCGCCATATTCTTTCAGGTATAGTGCATCTTGCTCAATATAGTTGGCGAAGATAGATTTCGGCAGCGTGCCGCCGACGAGCTCCTTGATGAAATCAAGCTGCGTGATGGCTTGATAAATGTCTTCGCTATAAACCCACGCCCTTACTGTCCAATCAACCCTTGTTGTCATGTCTGTTTTATTTTAGCATTTTTAATCTGCGTGCTGATCTCCTTCGCCGAGCGACAAGGATTTTCAGCCATCGATATCGCGGTGATGATTGCCACACTGTCAGCCCCATAAGCAATTACATCTTCAACATTATAGTTGTTTATTCCTCCAATTCCCACGATCGGATGTCGACTAATCGCACGAATCGTTTTCAAGCCATCTAATTCAAGGGGAGCACTAATGTCGTCTTTTGTGTTGGTGGAAAACACCGGCGAAACGCCAATATAATCAACATCAAACGCGTTCGCCTGCCGTGCTTGCGCCACACTTTCCACCGAAATCCCAATGATTTTATTGCGACCGAGAAGTTCCCGAGCCACATTCCACGGCATATCTTTTTGCCCAATATGCACCCCATCGGCATCAACAGCCAATGCAATATCTATGCGGTCGTTGATAATCAGTGGCACACCAAACGGCGCTAAGAGTTCTTTAAGTTTCTTCGCCTTATTATAGAATTCGAAGGTATTGCAATCCTTTTCTCGCAATTGCACCATCATGGCACCCCCTTTCACGGCTTGAAGAACGGTGTCTTCCAGACTTTGATTTAATAATAGATTGGGGTCGGTAACAAAATACAGCCCCCAATCAATTTTGTTTCTGGTCATCATTTGAAAGTTGCCTCGATTTCGCTTGATGTAATGTTATATAGTTTATCGATGAAATTCATCTGCAAACTACCTGGACCCGAGCTTTGGCTCACCGCTAGTTCTCCGGCAATGCTCATCAGGCTCATCGCATGAGAGGCACTCCGCAGCGTGTTGCCGCCCACAGCTACAAAAGTAGCCACCATGGCGGTTGATGTGCAGCCCATGCCTGTTACTTTTGCCATCATTGGGTGACCATTATTAATGAACAGGGTGTTCTTTTCATCGCAGATAATGTCTTGCTGCCCGCTCACCACCACCACGCAGTGATTCTCTTTGGCAAGTTGTTGAGCCGCCTGCAATGCCATGTTGCTATCGGCACTACTATCTACCCCTTTCGTAACAATATCTTCTCGGCAGAGTGCCATGATTTCCGAAGCATTCCCACGAATGACTGTCGGGTGAAAAGCCTTTAGAATTTCATGCGCCACCTCGGTGCGATAAGGAGTAGCCCCCACTCCAACGGGGTCGAACACAATAGGCGTTTCGCAATCTAGTGCCTTTTTTCCTGCTAAAATCATCGACTTCACCCAATTCCTATCGAGTGTGCCCATGTTGAGCACCAACGCCGATGCTATTTGCACCATATCCTCCACCTCCTCTAGGGCATGAGCCATCACAGGCGATGCGCCCACGGCGAGAAGTGCATTGGCGGTGTTGTTCATCACCACATAGTTGGTGATGTTGTGAATGAGTGGCGAGACCTCGCGCACTTTTTGAAGTTGAGCAGAAAGGCTTTGAGCTGAAATCATTTTAATTTACTTTTAAATGGTTTTTAAATGATGCCAGCGAGCAAAAAGGAGAGAGTTGCCTGAACGATTAGGCGATGTATTCTTCGTTTTCCTACGCTGTCATGATACAAATCAGGTTCAAGGGTATAATCTCAGCCGGCATTTCACCGACACCCCTAACGAATGCTGCAAATATAGTAAAAATCATTTTACAATGTATCCCTGGCAAGCACATATTTTAAATGCCCTGGGCTAGACTTCGAGTCAATAACGATAGAATCAGTAACATCAGAAGATTTAAGGGAGACTTCTATCCTTCAAGATTTATTTAACCTTTAGACGGTTTCAAATTCTTTCGGATATTTTACAAGTCCACTCGTGTTTTTCAACCCGTCGGTTTCTAATTCAAGAGCCATAAAAACATTTGAGGGGACTTCAAAAGGCGATTTGATATTCCATTCTTCTGCTGGTTTAAAACCAAATTTCGGATAATAATTTTCGTGTCCCAAAACAATAACCGACTTGTATTGTAGCTTCTTTGCTTCATTAAGTCCATGGATGATTAATTGTCGTCCGATACCTTTGTTTTGATAAATCGGACTTACAGCCATTGGTGCGAGAGCTAAGCTTTCAATTTCGGTTTTGTTGGACGAAACAATTTTGATTTTGCTAAACAAAATGTGTCCGACGATTGTGTCGTTGAACGTTGCAACCAATGAAAGTTCATGAATAAATGTGCTGCTATTTCGCAACATGTCAACAAGCTTAGCTTCGTTGTCTTGTCCAAAAGCAAGTTTGTTTATTTCAAAAACGGCATTAAAGTCATCCTTGTTTTCTTGTCTGATTATAACATTCATTTTTCTTGTCTATTTTTTTTACGGTGCGTGACATCCCATGTCGGCGTGCGGAGCAATAGGAGAGTGGTGCTTAAAGTATTCCGATCGAGCGTAATGTCATGATAAGTGAAGGGTGAATTTGATAATTAATTTTCTATGCAAAAGAGTTAAATGCCTTCATGCAGAAATTGCACATAGGCTTTTGCAAAGTTCATGATTGAATCTTGTTTTTCCGGCACCTTGTTATGAAAGTATGAAATGGAACCCGTTTCAATGTTGCAGAACCAAGCAATGTCTTTACTTTGATACGACCAGCCATTATCAACGAAATAGAAAGCATAGTCTTTTTGGTTGATGAAATCTTTGGTCAATAAATCGGCTTTATGCTTCCAATTCATTTCGCGTACAAGCAGCCCTGCAAGGTCATTTGCTGAAGCATAGTTTTCAATGAGTTTCGATTGATTAACCACTCCACCAATGAAAATAAGAGGTATGCGAAATGTTTCAGGAGCATTCATGTCGCTCATGTCAGGCATTCGAGAGGTATGATCGGAAGTAATGACTACGAGCGTGTTTTCCCACGAGGGGAGTTGCTTGAGTTTGGAAATAAAGTCGCCAAGACAACTATCGGTGTAGGCGGAACTATTTAAATATCGTTGAGGGTCATCGGTTCCTTCAATTCGTTTAAAGTTTTCGGGCACATCATAGGGTGGATGACTACTGATATTATAAATCATGCTGAAGTAAGGAGATGATTTTTGCGAAATATCAGCGAATGCTTGATTGAAAAGATACTCATCGGGCACTCCCCATTTCTGCATTAGTCCGATTTCTAAAGGGAAATCCGATTTTGAAATGATTTTATCCACACCTGCTTGTATCATTACCGATCGCGTGTTGTAGAAATTCACATCGCCGCCGTAATAAAAAGACATGTCGTAGTTTTTTTCGGCAAAATAGCGCGGCATGAAGTCAAGCTTACTGATTTTCTCTGGAAAATAGAGAACAGTTCGTCGATTCATGTCAGAAGGCCTACTTCCCACGAGGGCAGTTACACCTTTATCGGAGCGATTTCCAGTGGCAAAGAAGTTGTTGAAATATATACCTTCTTGGCAAAAAGCATTTAAGTTTGGCGTAATGTTTGGAAGTCCGTTAAGAGGTTCGATGATTTTGTTTGAAAAGCTTTCGAGCATGATGTAAACCACATTGCATGGTGTTTCGTTGAGCTCAAGAAGTTTGACACTATCGCTTGGAGCAATGGCTTCGACCTGGGTGAGAATTTGAGTTGCCTGGTCGAAAGTCATGTAGTTCACTTTTGCTTTTTTATCGTTGCTTTTCATCACAGAATAGCAGAAGTTCCAGAAGTAGTTGCAAGCCGCATGGTTTGAAGCTAAGTTGCTACTGAAATAAACACTACTATGATTGAGAGGAGCTCGATTGAAACCACCTCGAATAGGAATAATGAGGGCAGCGGAAACGAGAAGAGCAATTAAGCTGCTTGCGATTGTAAATTTATTTTCACTAAGTGTTTTTATTGGGAAGAAGCAACAGTAAGTTTTTGTTGCGAGATAGCAGAATGCTAGCAAAGCAATGGGAACAATGATGATTTGAGCTGTTGAAAGCGAGGCGATAATTCCCCCTAAGTCGTTTAAATACATTAATGCAAGTGCATTAATTCGAGTTCCCCATTCCGGATAAAGTCCCATGTCGGCAATTCCCAGCAGGCTTAATAAAACTATACAAATGATTGTGTAGAATTTTAATATGAGGGGAATAATTCGATTGCGACAGAAAAAGCCGAAAGTAAAGAGAAGAGCCGGCAGTGCTGAAAAATAGGCAGCAGCCGAAAGATCCATGACTAAGCCGTGTTGAAATATTCCAATAATTTCGGCAAAGTGTAGTTGTGAAAATGTGTTGTAGTTGTAAATTAAGAATGCCGTTTTGAACAGGAGCATAAAAACGATCCATAAGGCATAGTATTTTAATATGAGGAGAATTTGTTTCATTGGGTTGGAAATTGCATGTTCTTTTAATATGAGATTTTCTAAAGTTGCAAAGATAAGTAATTTTGCAGGCTATTTTTTCATGTAGTTCATCATCTTCACGAATTGTACATGTTGCTAGCAGCCGTGAATTTTTCATGCATGATATTTGCAAGCGATTCGGGCGATAATATTTTAATACTATTGGCAAATCCTAGAATTTCTCGTTGCAATTCGTTATTAATTACCACATCGAGTTCGAAAATCATAGACCCATCACAATTTGTTTCGATTAGTTTTTGACTTTGGTGCAGGGGTTTTGTTTGAATGTAAGGAGCATTGGCTTTATCTGCCCAGAAACGTATGGTTTCCGATTTTGAGCTTATGTTTTTGGTTACACCCAACACATCGTTGAAAAAAGTTGATGTATCGAATAAGTTGTTTTCGATGAATTTCACTGTTTCTGTCATGTTAATCTTTAGAATGCGATCGAGGGCTAAGTTGAGCAGATTGTTTTTGTGTCGTCCGAACACGAACCATCTATTTCGATACTCTTTTAGTAAGTAGGGGTGAAAAATGAATTTGTTACTAGATCGGGCTTTAAAAGAACGATATTCAATGAGCAAGGTTTGCTTGTCCATAATGGCTTGATGAATGTTGTCGAGATAATCAAGACCTTTCAGGTTGTCATTTTTTTCAAAGTCAATTACAAGAGGTGTTTTTTTTTGCACCGAGTTCACATGATCAACTAATCGATGAACAATATCACTCATGTTGCTGAAATTTGAAAATCCTTTGAATTGCCTAAGAACCGCCACAGTTTCCGTCATGGTTTTTAAGTCTTGTTCCGATAGCGGTGTGTTGGTAATGCTGTAATTTTCATCGCTATATTTATAATAACGATTTTCATAGACCACAATAGGAGCATTGTACCCGAGTTTCTCGCTTCGCATCATTTGGATATCAGTTTGCACCGTGCGTCGGCTAATCCCTTTGTCAATTCCTTCAAACTCATAGAGTGCATCCGAGCAGGCATTAATCAGGTCGTCGAGTGTCCATCGGCGGTATTTATTTTGTAAGCAAACATCGATTGTTTTATAGCGGATAAGTGCATTTCGATTAACAGGCATGGAATCAAAATTATTTTTTTTTTGTAAATATATAGAAAAAAAATTGCTACGCAAAAAGGTTGCGCAGCTATGTTTGAATCTTTGCTTCAACGAATCAAAAAAGATAAATCATCATGCTATTTAATTTGAAAACAAAAGGGAAAGATAAGCTATTGAATTACGAGGGTGCTCAAGCTTATCGTCTATCTTCTGAGTGGCAATTATATGTGGCAGTTGTAACATCGACTTTAAATGATAAGTTTTATGAAGATGGAGCAATGCGCATAGAAAAGCTTCGACAATTGATAACGCAATGCAATCCTCTGTTTGTGGCTCAATTGGCAATCTATGCTCGTCGGGAAATGAATCTTCGGTCGATTCCTTTGGTGCTAGCAGTGGAGTTGTGCAAAGTGCATCGTGGCGATTCATTGGTTAGTAATTTGGTGAAAAATATCATTCTTCGAGCCGATGAAATAGGCGAACTTTTAGCATACTATCAGTTGGCAAATGAGCGGGAAGGGGTTAAGAAGTTAAATGCTCTTTCGAAACAAATTCAGCTTGGTTTGCAAGATGCTTTTAATCGTTTTGATGAATATCAGTTTGCAAAATATGATGGTCAAGGCATGGTGAAGCTACGCGATGCTTTGTTTTTGACACACCCTAAGGCAAAAGATAACGCGCAACAGCTTTTATTCAATAAAATAGTGAATAAGGAGCTTAGTGTGCCATATACTTGGGAAATTGAATTGTCGAAATTGGGTCAGCAGTCGTTTTCTTCCCTCGAAGATAGGCAGCAAGCTTTTTGCTCGAAGTGGGAAGAACTTATTGACAGTAAGAAAATGGGATACATGGCATTGCTGCGTAATCTGCGAAACATGTTGCAAGCTGAAGTTTCAACACCTCATTTAATGAAAGTGTGTGATTATCTATCGAATGCCGACGCTGTTCGCCAATCGAAACAATTGCCATTTCGTTTTCTGGCAGCCCATCGCGAGATTTCAGCGATTAATTCGAATAGGGGAGCCATGGTGCAAGATGCCTTAGAGAAAGCAGTTGCTATTTCAACCGAAAACATCGCTGGTTTTTCAAAAGAAACAAGTGTGTTGATTGCTTGCGATGTTTCGGGGTCGATGCAACAACCGATATCGGCACGCAGTAGGGTGTTGAATTATGACATCGGCTTAATGCTTGCCATGTTGCTAAAAAGGCGCTGTGAACATTCGATTATTGGCATGTTTGGCGATGTGTGGAAAACAATACCCATTTCAACCACGCAAGTTTTAGCCAATGTTGATGCTTTTTATAAGCGAGAAGGCGAAGTGGGATATGCCACGAATGGTCATTTAGTTATTGAAAGTTTAATAGAAACCAAGCAAATAATAGAAAAAGTTATTATTTTTACCGATTGTCAAATGTGGACAACAACGAAGAATGACATGACAAAGGCATGGAGCGATTACAAAAAAATATCGCCTAAAAGTAAGTTGTACTTATTTGATTTGGTCGGTTATGGCATGGTTCCATTGAACATTATTAACGATGATGTGTGGTTAATTGCAGGCTGGTCAGATAAAATTTTTGACATGATGGCGGCAACAGATAGAGGCAGTAATGCTCTTGATGAAATAAAGAAAATACAAATAAATTAAAATTAGAAACAAGTGTCGTAGAAAAGAGATACTTCGAATTTAACGACTACGATGTGTGAGTTCAAATCTCACCATTTCTTTTGAAATGTAGCTTAATTATAGAGCACGTAACTACCTTTTTTCGCTTGTTACCTTGTTTCTTTTTTTTAAAAATATAAGTAGAATGTCGTAAAGAAAAGATACTTCGACACTCTTTGGGGAGGAATAGCGAAGGCGTAAAATCGTCAAGGCTATCTTGGTTCGATTCCAGCTTGTCATGCCCCGATCTTTGCTTGCTTGTTACTTCTACTTTAACCCTAGAATGCCGTAGAATAGAGTTACTTCGTGATCAGAATTTAGAACTCTTTTCGTTTATTGCTTCTTTTTTATAATGAAAATAAACATGATTGAATTAAAAGGAAAATACAATAACGATTGCAAAATATTCCTCCACGAGGTGGAAGAGGGAGCTATTGAGTTGGTGCAATCGATTCTTGATAAAGAAGTTTCGCAGGGTGTTCCTGTGCGCATTATGCCCGACACGCATGTGGGGAAAGGCATAGTGATTGGTTTCACCATGCCACTTACCAACATGGTAAACCCGAATTACATTGGAGTGGATATTGGTTGTTCCGTGTCAACATATCAGCTGAATAAGCGCATTGATTCTGAAAGGCTACCCCTTATCGACCATGCTATACGTCGTTCGATTCCGATGGGCATGCGAATTAAAAAATCGAAAAACTTTAATGATAATTGGGTGGATTCCTATTTTGATACTGTTGAGGCAAATTTATCGGCTTTTCGTAAAGAATGGAAAAAACGTTTGGGAGAGGAAAAGTCCGAGGTGCTTGTTAATCACGATTATATTAAAGCATTGTGCAAGAAGATAGGCATGAATATCGACACGTTCTACTATTCTGTGGGTACTCTAGGCGGAGGAAATCATTTTATTGAGATTGGCGAATCGGCAAATAGTGGAACGCACTTTCTAACCATTCACTCGGGTTCGCGAAATTTTGGATTGCAAGTGTGTAATTATCATGCAAAAAAGATGCTTTCGAAGAGAGGTAAAACAGCTGAATATTTGAAAGAACATCGGCAGATTGTGAAAAACACACAACCCACGAGCGATATACCTCAAAAGCTACAAGAGTTAAATGAAAAGTATAAAATCGAAATGAAAGAGCAGATGCTTGAAGGCGATGATATGTATGAATATCTGAATGATATGATTATTGCTCAAACCTATGCTCAGTTTAATCATGGCGAGATGTCGAAAGCCATTTTCAAAGATTTAGGCGATGACTTTATGGCAGAGGAATTCATTTATTCCATGCACAATTTCATCGACCCAACCGACTGGATTATCCGCAAAGGGGCGATTCGTTCTTACGCAGGTGAAAAAATGATTATTCCTTTTAATATGCGAGATGGTATTTTAATTTGTGAGGGAAAGAGTAATGCCGACTGGAACTTTTCGGCTCCTCATGGTGCCGGGCGGGTGTTGGCACGAAACAAGGCGTTTAAAATATTAAACATGGATGAGTTTAGCAAAGAAATGGAAGGTATTTATTCGTCGTCGGTGTGTAGAGCAACGCTTGATGAATCGCCCATGGCATATAAAGATAAACAATTAATTATCGATGCCATTGCACAAACGGCAAACATCATTGATAATATTCGTCCGATATTGAACATTAAAGCCAGATAAGCACTGTGTGCCAGAATATATAGTGTTTTTAAAAAATACCGACAGCCATCGTTCCGTTGCCCACAAAACAATAAACCTCACAATCTTGTGGGGTTTCTTGTTTTACTCCGGTCGTGTCAAGAGTGAAGATGATAAAAAAGGCTCTATGTCGAATATAGTGGGTAGCGAGAATAAATATTTTTTTTGTGCATGGAAAATGGACAAGAACTATTTGCTCGAGCCCTCAGATTATAATCACCTTGGGAGTTGAGCGTATATTGACAAAGAGAATCTACGCTTAGATATTTATCTTCGATTTGTTAGAGTTTATAAATTTAAGGGAGCTGGTGGTGTGTTTCATATTTATGGAATTTTTCAAGCCTAATCCTGAACATCACAACCACACACAGCAAAAACAGAACACAATCACGTTGTGAGACGCATTGCAATGCGTCGCTACGGAGCGTGCGTTTCAAAACATGCCTGAAAGACAGTTTTTTAGTCGTTTAAAACAGCAAATTTCATGCTTTCCTAACTGCTGAGGAGCGTCGCGGGAGTTGTGCAGATGCATTCCTAAGTAGTTAGGAATGCCAAAGGAGTTGTGCAGATGCATTCCTAAGTAGTTAGGAACACATATGTATTTGTGCGCTGGCGTTCCTAAGCTGTTAGGAAAGCAATGTAAGTAGTTCGCTGACGTTCCTAAGCTGTTAGGAAAGCAATGTAAGTAGTGCGCTGGCGTTCCTAAGCTGTTAGGAAAGCGATGTAAGTAGTGCGCTGGCGTTCCTAAGCTTCATAAACATGATATACTTCAGTACTGGAAAACTCAAATTTGATAACCCACTATATTCGACATAGAGCCAAAAAAAACACCCCCCCTAAGCTTAACGAAAAACC
>JBKEAC010000008.1:0-2542 GCA_047971925.1 Mangrovibacterium sp. | reverse complement strand
CTGCGTTTCTAGCTGAATGTCTGCCCCTTTTAGTCCCTTAGCTGATGCTGATATTTTAATTTTCCCTGCTTTTGTGGTTGATCCAATCAGCACCCGATTTACTCCACACTCCACAGGCAATGTCTTTTCTCCCACATAATTTCCTTCTTTTCCTTCGGCAATTCCACCAAACCATTTGGCTTCGCCTTTTAAGTCAAATTGAATTTCATTTAAAGCCGTTGGGCAACGCTGACCGTTAGCGTCCACCACTTCCACCTGAACTAATGCCATATCAGCTCCATCGGCTTTGAAACCTACTGGCGATTCTATGCTTGATAGTTTTAGTGCAACTGGCTCACCTGCCGTTTTGATTATATCTTCTGAAACTTGCTTGCCATCGGCATAAGAAATCGCTTTTATTTCACCAGCTTCAAATTTTATGTTTTCAAAGGTGAACAAATAGCGGTAGGTGTTTTCTCCGAAACCTTTCGACTTGCCATTAACAAACAGCTCCACTTTATCGCCTGCAGAAACCACATAGATGGGCTTCTTCACGTCTTTTTCATAGTTCCAATGTCCAATGATGTGGGTGAGCAGACTATCATTATCTACCCAACCATCCCACATCACTTGGTGGGCGAAGAAATTATCTTTAGGAATACGCATAGGGTCTGTTTCTCCACTTCTTCGGTAGTTCTGTGCTCCTCGATAATGCGTATTGGTGTCTGAAAAGATGATATTAGCTCCCCCACTGCTCACTCGTGTGCCTGTGCCGGGGCGTTGCTCCCAATAGTCGAACCAACGAATGATATTTTCAATGGCATGTGAATCTTGATTATGATTATAGCTTGATGCATCTTTAATCTTTGTGCCATTTACATTAGTACCAAACGTTCCACCTTCTCCATTTTTGTGGTATGGAGTAGTGAAATCATCCCAATATTTACGCAGACCTTCATCGCGCGAATACTCGGTGGCAAATAGAGGCTGACCAGCACTTTTGTTGATATAGAGCATTTCACCGCCATATTCCGAAACTTTACTGTCGAGCATCTCACGACTACCGATTGCACGACCTCCCTTGGGGTCATAGGTATTGCGAATGTGTTTCAAATCTGCCATGTGTTCTTCTGAAATGCTTTCGTTTCCACCCTCATAAAACAAAATACTTGGGTTGTTTCGGTTGTAGATAATCGCATCGCGCATCACCTCGCATCGTTGTTCCCATCGTCTGCCAGTTACATCCTTTTCAGCATCACCTGCTGGCATGGCCTGAATCAAGCCTACTCTATCGCACGATTCCACGTCTTGTTTCCATGGCGAAGTGTGCATCCAGCGTACGAAATTACCGTTCGATTCAATCATCAGTGCATTGCTGTAGTCGCTCAACCAAGCTGGCACCGACATGCCAACTCCTGGCCACTCATTGCTTGTTCGTTGTGCATAGCCTTTCATCATGATGACACGATCATTCAAGTAAACCATGCCATTTTTATATTCTGCTTTACGAAATCCAGTCTTAATAGGAAGTTCCTCTATCAGCTCAGCATTTACTTTGAGTTGTGATTTTACAGTGTATAAATAACCATATCCCCAACTCCAAAACTCTAAATTTTCCACCTCTTGCTCTGCAGCAATAGTTTGCATACCCTGAGGAGAAACCATTCGTGGTGTGCCATCAAAACGAGCTACTTCTTTCCCTTCTAAATCTTCTAGTATTATGGTTAATGCTGCTACTACCGCTTTTTCGCTTTCATTCTTTACTTGCGATTCAACATGTATCGTGGCTTTCTTTGCTGCAATATCAAAATTATCAGCATATACATAAACTCCAGTTGTTCCTAGGCTTGAAAATAATGGCAATGTCTGATAAACCGCTCCGGCAATGTGCAATTTCACGTTCTTTGGAATGCCACCATAATTGGCATTGAAGTTCTTGTCACTCCATTGGTATTTCTGATTGTAAAATCTTTCTCTGTAATTCCAATCATTATCGGTGCGCACCGCCACCACATTCTCTTGAGGATAGGGTTTCACCAAATGAGAAATATCTAAACCCATCGCCGTGATTCCATTTTCATGCAAACCAACCATCGTGCCGTTCACATAAAACTCACCTGCTTGACGCACACCTTCAAACTCCAAGAATACTTTAGTACAGTCTTTCCCTTGTGGTAAAACAAATGTTTTTCTATACCAAGCTATGTTGGTTGAAAGCTCGGTAATGTCTTTTTGAAATGCCTCATGCTGATTCCAAGCATAAGGGAGTGTGACGGCTTTCCACGCCTTGTCGTTAAAGCCTACTGCTTCTGCTCCTGAAACCTCGCCCATATGAAGTTTCCAATCGGAATTGAAATTATAGGTTTGGCGTGTTTGAGCTTGGGCACTGAATAGCCCAAGACTATAAAATAATTGGATCAGCAAAAGCATCATGCTAATTTTTGAAAACTTTTCTATCATTGTAGTAAATTTAATTGTTAAACTATGGCAAATTTAGCATAAACACACCTAACCTAATCTATCATTTTTTACCAAAAACATATCTGAAAAGGACATTTCCATG
>JBKEAC010000007.1:0-15307 GCA_047971925.1 Mangrovibacterium sp. | reverse complement strand
CGTGCCGGCCTTTGCCAACCCTCAAATCATCGCCATGCCGTCGCGCTTTCCGCTTCAATCTTTTAAGTGGGCAAAAGACAGAGCCCACTTAAAAGGATTTCCGCTGCTATCGCTCACGCACCTAACGGGAAGTAAAACGCAAAATGAAACACACTTGTCGAGCAAAAAAAAGAAAGAAAAATGAAAAATAATTTTCAACCAACAGAAAATCAACACAATAAAATTTGATTTTTTTTTTCGAATGGCAAACTGATTGTAGGTGTTTTTCGTCAAAAATGTAATCTCCAGATAGCAATTTACACCAAAATTGCAATGTCCAATTAGCAAGAAAAAATTTTTTCAGACGAAAAACAAAACGGGAATGGACGTGAAAAAATTTTTTCAGACGAAAAACAAAATGGGAATGGACGTGAAAAAATTTTTTCAGACGAAAAACAAAATGGGAATGGACATGAAAAAATTTTTTCAGACGAAAAACAAAATGGGAATGGACATGAAAAAATTTTTTCAGACACATTTCACAAATCCGATGAGCAAGAAAAAATGCACCTATATATAATGTATCGCAAATGTTCCGTTGAATTTTTTCCGAATGGTCGCACAATCCCGAATGGCAACCACAACACACCCAACAAAGGGCGTTCCGTAGAGTCGCATTGCATGCGTCTCACAACATCACGGGAAACATCAACCGACCTTGGCATTATCACAACCCAACCATTGGGGCATCGCCCTGCATTCTTTATAGAGAGGAAACGATGTAAGTTGTGCGCTGAGCTTTCTGCAGTGTGCGAAATACTTCAGCTAACACCCTTTGGTGGGGGAGTGGTTTATGGAAGGATAGCGCGTTTTTGTTGGTTTGTATCTTTAAAGAAAGTGAAAATAATGTATTAAGGCTTAATAAGTAAGCTGGTTTTGTTGTTGTTCAATGAAAAATTTCTACTTTTATCGTCTTGATTATAATGTTACATGAAACGAGCCATGAGCTTAGGAATCTCACACATGAGCATGACTATAATGGCGAGTTACATCTGGCAACTGAAAAACAAATTATAGACAGATGAAAAAAGCCACGATAATCTCCTTAACATTGCTAGTCCTTGTGATTGCTTTTGCTTGCCGAAATAAGTTTAAGCAAGTAGATTTATCAACGGTGACAACCGACTATCTTTTTTCTGATTTCGACAGCGAATTGTTCGCCTCGCAACCAGTAGATAGTCTTGTGCTTGCTCGCCTAAAGTCTGATTTCCCGATGATTCTACCTTTATTCACCACCGAAGTAATCCGGATAGGATATCCAGAAGATGAAGGTGTAGACTCTTTATTGCAATCATTTCTTCATGATACAACCATGGTGAATGTGAAACAAATGGTTGATGAGCGAATTAACAAAAAGAAAATCAGCAAAGAACTCGATGTTGCCTTTAAATATTATAAATATCATTTTCCAAAATCGGTCATTCCTCATGTTTTTACTTGCGTGAGTGGTTTTAATCAAGCCATTATAATGACAGATAGTATCTTGGGGATTGGTGTTGATAAATATTTAGGGCGCGATTGTGACTATTATTCTCGTTTAGGAATTAGTAACTATCAGCAATTGAACATGTATCCTCAGAAAATTACTGCCGACGCTATTTATGCTTGGAGCACGGTGCAGTTTCCCTTTGTGGATTATGGTCACCAGTTGATTGACAGAATGATTTATGAGGGGAAGGTGCAATATATTCTCGATGCAACATTGCCCGACATGCCCGATTCGGTGAAAATTGGATACACAGCGGCGCAAATTGATTTTTGCAAAGCGAGCGAAAAAGATATGTGGATGTACTTAGCTGAAAACAAAATGCTGTTTTCAACGAATAGAATGGATATCATCAGATATACCAAAGAGGCTCCCTACACGTCGAGCTTCTCGGCTCAGTCGCCAGGAAGAACTGGTTGCTGGATTGGTTGGCAAATTGTAAAATCATATATGGAAAATAACCCTGAAGTTAATTTGACTCAACTGATGGAGCAGAAAGATGCCCGAAAGATTTTGAATCAATCGGCCTATAATCCGCAATAGTATAGGGGACTTCTAAAAATTAGCTGTTAGGTCATTTTGATTTTATGGGAGATAGATTTTGGACTAATTTCGCAGAAGCATAGCGAGCTATGGTTTAAGAAATTAGTGCAAAAGATACGCTCAGAAAACAAAATGAACAACAGCTGTATTTAGCAGCTTCCCCAGTTTAAAACTAATTTTTAGAAGTCCCCTATAATATATATAAATATACAAAACACAAAACACACACAAAACACACACATTAATCAAAAGAAAATGAAAGAAATTAATCCTAGAACACAGCTTTTTTCCTTTATTCTGAAAGAAGCCATTCGTTCAAAAAGAATTTTAGCTGATATGTTTCTTGCCGATGGAATCGATTTAAAAGTCGATCAGTACATATTCCTTGAGCTAATTCACAACAATCCCAATATGACTCAGCAAGATATTTCCGATGAGTTGAATAAAGACAAAACCATTGTTCTTCGTCAGGTTAAGTCGCTCATTGATATGGGATATGTGGAGAGAGAAACGGATGAGGCCGATGGCAGAAAGAAAAACCTCATTCCAACAGCTGCTGGTACTGCAAGTTATCAGCGGGCAGTGGAATCGGCTGGGAATCTATCTATGCAGATGCTTGATAGCATTACCGACAATCAAATTAAAACCATGTTGGATTTATTCGATAAGCTAGCTATTGAAGGGAAGGCGTAGTGGGCTTTGCTTAACGTCTTTTTTGCTCGGTGGGCGAGCATTTGCAGTTAGCTTATAGATTTGGTGTTATCGATTTAATCGATAATGCTTTGATTTTTAGTAATAAGATTTTGATTCTTAGTAAAATGAGGTTTAGTTTAGTTTCTTAACTTTGCTGAGGATTTAAAAGTAAGAGGAAATGATGATGTTGAAAAATTTTGAATGTAGGTATGATGATAACTATCGAGTGTTTCGCATTTCGTGGGAGGGTGAAAGCCAACCTGCTGATGTGCGAGATATGTGGATAGATTTATCAAAAAAAATAGAAGTAGAAGCCGATTGTAAAGGGTTTCTTGTCGATCAGGTTGCAGTTGATTTGAGCGATATTGTTGAGTCTTATAAAACAGTTACCGATGTGTTTTTGGAATATGAAGATGCTTTTAAAGATCGAAAAATTGCCGTTTTGGTGGAAGATCCAAAGATGATGGCCGATTTTATTCTTATGCAAAGGCAGTCGGGTGGTGTTTTATTACGACCATTTGCCGATGAAAATGCTGCTCTAAGCTGGGTGTTGATTTAGATATGAAAAAAAGGAGAACCAATTTGGTTCTCCTTTTTTCTGCTTAAAAGATTGTTCTATTTTAGAATAATCGAAAAGTTGCGAAGCTGAAACGTGTATGTCTAAAAAGAATCAGCTTCACTCCGATTTTAGTAGCGATAATGCTCAGGCTTATAAGGTCCGTCAACTTTCACGCCAATATAATCGGCTTGTTCTTTGCTTAATGTGGTAAGTTTCACTCCAATTTGAGCTAAGTGCAAGCGAGCAACTTCCTCATCGAGATGTTTAGGCAAGCGATACACATCAATGGCATAGTCTTTTTGCCACAACTCGATTTGAGCTAGCGTTTGATTTGTAAATGAATTACTCATTACAAAACTAGGGTGACCAGTTGCGCAACCCAAGTTCACCAAACGACCTTCAGCGAGCAAGTAAATGGCGTGTCCATCGGGATAGATATATTTATCAACTTGAGGTTTGATGTTTATCTTCTGAATGCCAGGAGTGGCTTCCATTTTTGAAACTTGAATTTCATTGTCGAAGTGACCAATATTACACACAATTGCTTGGTCTTTCATGTTTGCCAAGTGTTCCGCTGTAATGATGTCTTTGTTTCCAGTGGTTGTTACATAGATGTTTCCTTCTGAAATGGCATCTTCCATTGTTTTCACTTCGAAACCTTCCATAGCTGCTTGAAGAGCGCAGATTGGGTCGATTTCTGTAACGATTACTCGTGCACCATAAGAGCGCATAGAAGCGGCACAACCTTTGCCCACATCGCCATAGCCCGCCACCACGCACACTTTACCGGCAATCATGACATCGGTGGCACGTTTAATTCCATCGGCCAATGATTCACGGCAGCCATAGAGGTTGTCGAATTTCGATTTCGTTACCGAGTCGTTCACATTTATAGCAGGGAAAAGTAATTCTCCTTGCTCCATCATTTGATATAGGCGATGAACACCAGTGGTTGTTTCTTCGCTCACACCTTTCATTCCGGCAGCTACTTTAGTCCAACGTTCAGGAGAATTGGCTAGAATTTCTTTAAGACATTTATCGAGTTCTATTTCGTCGATAGCTGTTTTTTCAACATCTAAAATAGCGGCATTTTTTTCGGCTTTCACACCGCGGTGAATCATGACAGTAGCATCGCCTCCATCGTCAACAATTAAATCAGGACCTAATCCGTTGCCAAAATCGAGTGCTCGCTCTGTACACCACCAATAGTCGGCCAATGTTTCACCTTTCCAAGCAAAAACAGGTATTCCGGCTGCTGCAATAGCTGCTGCTGCGTGGTCTTGCGTGCTGAAAATGTTGCAACTGCACCAGCGTACTTCTGCTCCTAGTTCAACGAGAGTTTCAATGAGAACGGCCGTTTGAATAGTCATGTGTAGCGACCCCATGATTCGGGCACCTTTCAATGGTTTTTCTTTGCCATATTTTTTGCGCAGTGCCATTAGTCCGGGCATTTCTTTTTCGCCGATTTCAATTTCTTTTCGTCCATAGTCAGCCAGTTTAATATCGGCTATCTTGTAGTTCTGAATGCTCATATTTTATTTTGATGTTTAAAGAATTGGTACAAAGGTAATGTATTCTTGCGAGTAATAAAAAAAGTAAAGGCAAGCATGTGTGGTGCTTGCCTTTATTTTGTTATTAATTGTGCTTATCACATAGATTTTTCTTTAGCAGATGGAATCGAAATAATCGAGTTGATGTTCATTCCAGCAAAATCATTCGACAAAGCCTTTTTTTACCATTTATAGATAATCGAGTTGATGTTCATTCCAGCTCCAATTGAGCAGAGGCAAATGTAATCACCTTCACGAATCACGTGGTCGTCCATTTTTCCACGAACGATGATGTCGAGAAGGGTTGGCACTGTTGCGGTTGATGAGTTTCCTAGCTTTTCGATTGTCATGGGCATGATTTCCGAGAAAGGCACATGTTTTTCACCGTAGAGGTTGAAAAGACCTTTCAAGATAGCTTCATCCATTTTTTCATTGGCTTGGTGAATGAGAACCTTTTTAATGTCTTTTAATTCTAGTCCGGCTTTATCGATACTATCTTTCACCAATTGCGGTGCGTGTTTAAGCGCATAGACATACAGTCGGTGTCCGGCCATTTTAATGAATTGGTCTTTTCCTTTGTAATCAGGATTTAGTGAAGGACCAAACACGAGCAAATCGGCATATGGGTTCACATCTGAACGTGTGGCATGAGCAATAATTCCGATAGGTTCGTCGCTAGCCTTTCCTTCCACGATGCAAGCACCTGCACCATCGGCAAAAATCATGCTATCTCTATCGTGTGGGTCGGAAACGCGTGAAAGTGTATCGGTTCCGATAATCAATCCTCGATTAAAAGTTTTGCTTTTAATGTAAGCATTGGCGGTAATCATGGCTTGAGTCCATCCGGGGCAACCCGATATTTGGTCGAAGCAAGTGCAATTAGGGTTTTCAATTCCTAATTTAAATTTCACTTTGTTGGCAAGGCTAGGCATGGCATCAACATTTGTTCTTCCAAAAGCGACATCGCCAAAGTTGTGAGCAACGATAATAAAATCGATTGTTTCGGGGTCAACCTTAGCATCTTCAATAGCTTTTCGTGCCGCAATAGTTGCTAAGTCGGAATTTACTTGGTCATCAGTGAGCCATCTTCTTTCTTTGATGTTTGTAATTTCCTGAAATTTAGTAACGATTTCTTCATTTGGTCGATCGAACTTTGCTTTTGTTGCAGGATCGTAGAAGTCGTAGGTAAGGAAATGATCGTTTTTAATTACTCTGCTTGGTATGCAAGACCCTGTTCCTTTAATTACAGTGTATATTTTCATTGGAGTATAATTTGTTTTTTTTAATTTCTCAGAGTTCTGTATGATTACAGTAATACAGTGAGTTTATTCTACTTTTAAGGGTAATTGGTGAAGTTGAAAACCCGTTTCGCTGAAGACACCAAAAGAGAAATAATTAATCCAGTCGCCTAAATTAATATATCTCGCACCATTATCTAGGGGCAAATTTAATAACAAATGTCGATGTCCGAAAATAAAATAGTCAATATGCATCTTTTGTTGCACCGATTTGGCAAAGATAAATAAGCCTTCATGATTCTCGCCTTTAAATTCCACGAGTTCTCGTTGATGTCTTTTTCTTCTTTTCGACGACCATCCGTGGGCTATTTTGTTGGCTAGGTTTGGGTGTAGTTTAGAATAGCACCACTGCAATGTGCGGTTGGTGAATAATTTCTTTAAAAATAAATAGCCCGTGTCGAAAGGGTCGAGTCCATCGCCATGAGCAAGGAACACTTGTTTTCCGAATATTTCCCACACTTCTTCTTTTTTGTGAATAGTTATTCCTATTTCTTCAACAAAAAAATTGTCTGCCCAAATGTCGTGGTTTCCAATGAAGAAATGAATGTCCAGCCCATTGTCGCTCAATTGGGCGAGCTTTCCAAGTGTGCGCACATATCCACGAGGGATGACCGTTTTATATTCAAACCAATAGTCGAACAAATCGCCCATAATGATGAGCTGCTTGGCATCGATGCTGATTTTGTCGAGCCACTGCACAAAGAGGCGTTCTCTTTCGGAGTTATCGTTAAGAGCTTTGGCACCTAAATGTACATCGGAAACAAAGTAGATTTTATCTTTAGTCAAAACAGGGAGGATTATTTTAGCAAGTCGATTAATAGTTTGTTTAATTGCGGACCTTGCACGTTTTTAGCCACGATGTTTCCTTCTTTGTCGATTAAATAATTGGCAGGAATTGATGTCACATTGTAATAAATGACCGCTTGATTGCTTCCTTGCATGTCGCCCACGTTTGTCCACGTAAGTTTGTCTTCTTTAATGGCGCTTAACCATGCTTCTTTATCGATATCAACCGAAACCTGATATATTTCAAATCCTTTGTTGTGATATTTTTCATAGGCTTCCACAAGGGTTGGGTTCATAATTCTTGAGCCTTTATCGAATGCCGACCAGAATTGAATGAGCACGTTTTTACCTTTTAAAGAGCTTAGTTTTATTTCTTCGCCTTTGGCATTTGGCAGGTTAATTTCGGGAATATTCACCCCTTGCTCGTTAATGAATTGGCGGAGTTTTTGAGCTCGCTCCGTTTTCATGAGTTCTAAGGTGTTGTTGTAGAGTGCTTGCACATGTTCGGAATTCGGATAGAACGAGTGAAGAGCAGTGGCAGAAATTTGAAGAGAATGTAAATCTTGGATTACATAGGAATTGTCGTTGAATTTCTGATAGAGAGCTAAAACATTTGCCATTGAGAACGAATATTCTTTGATGAAGTTCTGAGAAAATTCCACTTGAGCATTTCTCACGCTGTCATATTCGAGCTCGAATTTTTTGCGTTGCGATGTGTAATTAGGATGGTTCCTGAATGCCAGTTGCATTGATCGAATGGAATCGAGTTTGTGCTTGGTGTCGCTAAGTTTGAAATTTAATTCTTGCACTTGGCTCGACCCAATAGAGCCTTCAACGGCATATTCGCGTGCAAAATTGGCAGCATCGGCATTAATGCTGATTGTTTCTGCCGAGTCGATTAGCAGCGTGATGAAGTTATTGGGTGAAAGGCGAAGGATGTAGAACGACGGATAGCTCACACTGCCTTTAAATGAGAAGGTGCCGTCGTGTTTAATTAATGTTGAATCGAGTGGAAATGTTTCGGTTACTTTAAGTTCGTCGAGGTAGATATATTCTCCTTCAGCATTGCTGATATGTCCGTTGATTTCGAAGTTGTTTTTATCAGCACATGAGGCAAGTGCCACCGTGGCGATTAAGATGTAGTAGGATAAATTCTTCACTATTTTAAATTTGATATGATTGATTAGACGACAAAAATAGTAATTAGAAACAAAAAACGTACTTTTGGCGTGCGAACTATATCATACAAATGCAGATTTATCATCAAATAACAGATTTTAAGCTTGAAAAAGCCGTTTTAACCATTGGTTCTTTCGATGGTGTGCACCTTGGTCACCTGAAAGTTATTGAAACTTTAAAGCAAATTGCAAAGCTGCGCGGAGGGGAAACCGTCATTTACACTTTTTTCCCTCATCCGCAGCAAGTGCTTTATCCGCAAGAGAGCAGAAAGTCTCTTCGCATGCTCACATCGCTCGATGAGCGAATTGCTTTGTTTGAGAAAGCAGGTGTGGATCATCTGATTATTTTCCCGTTCTCAAAGGAGTTTGCTCAAATGTCGCACTACGATTTTGTAAAGCTGATTTTAGTAGAGCAATTGCATGTTGATTCGCTCATTCTGGGCTATGATCATCGTTTCGGGAAAGATGCTGCAGGCAATTTTGATACCGTGTTTGAGCTTTCTCAGGAGTTTAATTTCAATTTGGTGAAACTCGATGCGCTTTGTGTTGATAATAATAACATCAGTTCAACTGAAATTAGGAATGCGCTTGCTCATGGCAATGTTGTGCTTGCTCAGCGATATTTGGGCTATCATTATGCTTTAAGTGGCGAGGTGGTGAAGGGGAAGCAATTGGGTAGGACGATTCAATTTCCCACGGCGAACATTAAGCTGCATGATGATTTGAAATTAATTCCTAAAGACGGTGTTTATGTGGTGCAAGTGCAGTTGGGCGATTGTGAATTTGGCGGCATGATGAATATCGGTTCACGACCCACGGTCAATTCCGATGTTTATGACAAAACAATTGAGGTGCATTTGTTCGATTTTGATGGCGAAATTTATGGGCAGTCCATTCGGGTTGCTTTTGTTGATCGTCTTCGAGATGAAATGCGTTTTGCGTCGGTGAACGATTTGCAGCAACAGTTGATTTCCGACAAGTTGCAGGCATTAACTCGATTGCAGGACTTCGATTTTTAGAAGTTTCATTAAATTTTCATGCAGTTCATCAACTTCACCAAGCGGGTAGGAGTGTGGGTGAGTGCTGTTTAGAAATTTAATGATTTTAAAGGCGTTGAAGTATTGAAAAAATCGTTTTTCAAAGTTTTTATAATTGCTACTGTTCTGCTGAAGTTCGGGTAAAATGCTCGTCCAAAATGCTTCTTCTTCAAGGAAGTTGGCTAGATGTAAAGGTAATTCAACAGTTTGCTTGCTGGTGTGCAACATGGGGAGGCTGGCGAAGAATGTTTTTAAATCGCAAAATGCATTGAGCGAATAGCTCATTCCAATCGAACGGTCGCCATCTATCCATTTTTGAATGCTCGGTCCGGTGCCAAAGGGCACTCGATTGGAAATGCGTGCCGATGGATAGACACATGTGGAATGAAGTTCAGCAATGTTTCCCATGTTGGTTAGTTTGTGCAAAAAGTAGAAGTCTTCACCGGCCTGGCGACGAGGCATTCCTCCTTGCTTCACATAGGCATCGGCTCGAAAAGCAAAGGCGGAACCAATGGTGTGCATGGCGTGAGGGTAGCCACTAAATGCAAGTGCTTCTTTGAAGTAGTGCAGATATTTTTCATAAATGCGCATG
Source organism: Mangrovibacterium sp. (assembly GCA_047971925.1). Classification (GTDB taxonomy): domain Bacteria; phylum Bacteroidota; class Bacteroidia; order Bacteroidales; family Prolixibacteraceae; genus JBKEDC01. The sequence goes on along the minus strand of JBKEAC010000007.1, from coordinate 5,546 downwards.
CCTTCTTGTTGCTTTGGGTTGCTTAGTTCATTCGTGCGATGCTGAAAATCAATCGTGCAGCCGATGATGTTTTCATGCGATTTAAAAAACCGTTCGATTTCGATTAAGTAGTTCGTTTCAACAAAGGTGTCGGCATCAAGGGAAACGATAACTCCGTGGGGTTTGTTAATGATGTTGTATCGTGCAATGGCTTCATCCATGCCAGCCTTTCTTGCAGAGCCTACTCCGCGAAATTTATGTCGAAAGGGTGCAGGGTGCATGGTGTGAAGTGTGAAAGGAGCTTGCTGATGGGCGAGCTTCCAGTCGTGTAATTCTTGCAGACTTTGCAGGTTTTGCATTTTCACTTCCTCCGATGTGCCCTCGCTTTCATTTATCACCACAATGACTTCCACCTGGCTATTTGTTTTCTGGCATTTCGATAGGCTTTCCAAACAGAGGAGCAAATCGGGTTCGTTGTGCGCAGGTATCACGATGGTTAGAAATAAATCAGCCGACGGAGCCGATGAAATTGTTCGTGTGAAGAAAGGAAGTTTGCTTAAATAGCGTTGAGCAAAAGGTATCATGGGGCTATAAAGGGGGACTTCTAAAAAATTAGTTTTTAATTGGGGAAGCTGCTAAATTTGGCTGTTGTTCATTTTGTTTTCTTAGCGTGTCTTTTGTAAACTAACGCATGACAAAGCGCCACTACAATCCCTCATAAAATCAAAATGACCTAACAGTTAATTTTCAGAAGTCCCCTAAATGCAAAAACTCCGATTGAAATCGGAGTTTTGGGTGTTTTCAATAGGAATCGACGAATTAGTTTTTAGCTGGATATTCGTCGTTCAATATTTTTAAAATATCTGCGGTTACATTGATTCCTCCATCGGTTGCCAAAATGCTGTTTGATGAAAGGATATAAGCATATTTTTTTGTAGAATTATATCGATTGATAGCCGACATGAGGCTGTCGATAACCGTGTTGGTGTTCTTGTTTTGCATTTCCGCTAGTTTGCTAGAAAGTTCTTGGTCGAGCTTCATGAGTTCATCTTGCTCATTGGTTAGCTGATTTCTTTCTTGCACAGCTCGTTCTTCGGTTAAGAAACCACCTCGTTGCACTTTTTCTTGGAAACGAGTAGCTTTAACTTCCCAGTCGCTACGCTTTTTGGCATATTCATTGGTGTAGCTAGTTTGGCTTTTTGTCAACTCTTCATGAAGAGCCAATGAAAGCTCATAGTTCATCAGAATTGAATCGGTGTTGACATAAGCAATTGCTAAATCGAGTGCAGGTGCACTTTCTTTTGTTGTTTTTGAACCAGAAAAGTGTAGTGCAAACAAAATTGCTACTGCAACTAATAAAACGAGGTTTAGAATCAGATTGGTATTCTTCATACGTATTTAATCGGTTTTTAAGAAATATACTAGCTTGATGTTTTATGTTGCCGACAAATGTATGCATTTTAATGTTGCAGATGCATTGATTAATGTAACTTTTGTTTAAGTTGAGTTTTGTTAACATTCGTTTTGGATTGTCGGCTCGTTTTATTCTTGAACATTCGTGTGATGATACGTTTAAATAATTATCTTTGTTGACTGTTTTAAATTTTTAAAAAAAGAGAATTATGCAACCACTTTGGTTTGAAGTAAAACTAAAATACGAGAAAGAAATTGAAGCTCAAGATGGGCGAGTTAAGAAAGTAAGCGAGGTTTATCTGATTGATGCCGTTAGCTTCACCGAAGCTGAAAAACGCATGCTCATTGAGGTTGATAAAATGGGGCAGGGGAAAAACTTTATTATCGATAACATTAAGAAATCGAACATCAACGAGGTCATTCCTGCCGATTCGGCCGGTTATTGGTATAAAATTAGAATCACCGTGAGCATGATTACCGAAGATGATGGCGGTAAGAAAAAATCATCGAGCCAATATTTCTTGGTGGCAGGCGATGATTTTAAAGAGGCTTTCATTCGCCTTGAAAAAGAATTGGAATATATGGTGGTGCCTTACTCAATCACTTCCATGGTGGTGAGTCCGATTCTCGATGTATTCCCGTATGAGGAGCAAGCTCCCGATGGTTTCCGACCCATGAGTGCACAAGAAAGTAAAGATTATCGCGCCATGATGGAAATCGACGCCACAACCAATGATGAGGCTGATGATGATGATGATGATGATGATGTGGATGAAGTGGAAGACGTGGAAGAGGAATAAATCAAATAAAGAAAAGCTGAATTTCGACTTGCGAGATTCAGCTTTTTCTTTTTTAATGTGCGCTTCCTACGCTGCATTGGTATTGATATCTTCAATCACTTTCTTGATGCGTTGAAAAACCGAGAGGTCTTCAAAGAGTTCGACCACACCGCCTTGATCTGAGAAAGGCGATTCGGTGAGTATTCGCAAATCTTTCAGCAGTCCATTGTCCACGATGTATTCTATAATCTGATTCACAAAATAAATTTGCTGACTGTTGAGCGAATTGTCATTCAAGAACGCTGAAAATGCTTCTTTGGCGGCATTCATGTCGAGCCCCACAATTCCGCGCACAAACTCCCCGAGCGGTTTTTCGCCAATCTCACGCTGATAGTCCTCTTTGGTGCCGAGTTCCTTCCAAAGGATGTTTTCTAATTCTTCCACATCATGGGGCAGGAGGGCTTTATTGGTCTTGAGTTTCCTAATGGCTTCATTCTCTTGGTGTGTTCTGACGTAATTCTCTGCCTTTTTCTTGTAATTCTTCAGGTCGTCGCTGCTGAGGTCGGAATCGTTTTCCGCTGTTTCGAGCACTTCATCGTCGAAATCAGTTTCAAAGATGGGTCGACTGCGGTCGATATACTTAATTAGATTTCGGATGTTCTCCCGGATATACTCAAATTGGTTCACATCGGCTTTTTCAATGAGGTTTCCATGTAGAATCTCCATGATTAGCTCTTTTTGTGCCTCGATTTCGGGAATATTTGCCACTTGCGACACTGCCCATACCAATTTGCGGAGTTCTTTTCTTCGTCGGCTGCTGTTGCTACCTTCCACATAGGCTAACTCGATAGCATAGACCAGCGCATCAAATCGCACGGCTGTGGCTTCTCCATCATAGGGGTGAATGAGATTGCCTAGTTCAAAACTAATTCTTTCGGCTTCTTCATAGCTGATGACATTGAAACTATCTTCTGCGCTGTATTTTTCCACATATTTCAAGTGTTGGCGCACCATGAAGTTTTCCCGATTTAGCTCCTTGATTTTCGCCACCACATCATCCACCAGCTGCGCTCGGAAGCCTTTGAAGAACTCGCTTTCTAGCACCAAGGCTTGCAGCTTATAAATCATCATCAGCTTGATGCGGAAAATCGCTCCTTGCACCGTGGTGGTGTTGGGTGTTTCATTGCCTTTTTTCAGTCGGAAAAACTCGAAGTTGTTGCAGAAATCGAAGATATAGAATTTCTCTTTGTCTTTGCCATCGAGCAATCCGGGGCATAGGCGAGTGCCACGACCAATCATTTGCCAGAATTTGGCTTTGCTCATCACCTTTTTGAAGAACACCAGATTGAGCACCTCGGGCACATCAATACCTGTATCGAGCATATCCACCGAAATGGCAATTTGTGGCAGCTGATTGCCCACCGAAAACTCATCAATCAAACTTTGGGCATAGTTGCTATAGTTATCAATCACCTTGGCATAGTTGTTGAGGTGTGGATATTCTTTGCCGAATATTTTAAATATTTCCTCGGCATGATAGTGGCTTTTGGCGAAGATGATGGTTTTGCCAATTTTGCTACCATCTACTTTAATACCTTTTTGCATCACGATGCTGAGCACTTGCTTGATGGTGTTTTCGTTGTAGAGCCATTCATTGAGTGCCGATGATGCAATGTGCTTGTCAAATTCGCCATTTTCATCGCGAAAGGTGTTTTCATATTCTTCCTTTTCGGCATCGCTTAGGTCGTCATAGCTGATGCCTTCGTTCATAAATTTCAGTTTTGTTTCGATGGTTTTGTAATCCACCAGATAGCCATCATTCACCGCTTGCGCAAGGTCATAGCCATAAGTGGGAATGCCATTTTCGAGCTGAAAGATGTCATAGGTATTTTTGTCTACCTCATCTTTGGGTGTGGCGGTGAGTCCCACCAGCAGGGCATCGAAGTAGGTGAAAATATCTTTATATTTATTATAGATGGAGCGGTGTGCTTCATCGCAAATAATGAGGTCGAAATGACCGCTAGTGAATATTTTGCCGTTTTCATCTTTCGCCTCATCAATGCAGTTAATCATGGTTTGATAAGTAGAGAAAATGACTTGAGCATGATAATCCTTATCACGTTCGGTGATGTTGGAGGTTGAAAGATTGGGCAATAAATTCACAAAGTTTCTTTTGGCTTGAATGATGAGCGAATTGCGGTCGGCCAAGAAAAGCACATTTTTGATGAATCGTTTTTCCACCATGATGCGGCATAGCTCAATCACGGTTCGGGTTTTCCCCGCGCCTGTTGCCATTACGAGCAGGGCATGCCGACGGTTTTTCTCGCCGAAGGTGTCGCAGGTTGCCTTAATGGCGTTTTCCTGATAATATCGCCCTGCAATATTTTTGTTAATACTAATGTTGCTGAGGCTTTGTGCATAGGTGCGCAGATTGAATAGTTTCTCTAAATCGCGTTTTGAATAGAAGCTTGCCACTTGCCTTTCGGGATATTTGCCATCGTCGATGCGGGTTTCAAAGCCATTGGTGAGAAAAATTACCGGACGTCTTCCGCATTGTTTTTCGAGCAAGTCGGCATAGAGTTTAGCTTGTTGTCGCCCTTTCACGGGGTCAACACAAGTGCGCTTGGCTTCAATCACCGCCAAGGGTCGGTGGGCATCGTCATAGAGCACATAGTCGGCAAAGCCCACTTTCGAAGTGTTGGGCATTCCTTTCAGCTCCACTTCGTTTAGCCAGTCGGTGCCTTCCTTCCAGCCGGCATCGGCAAGCATGACATCAATATAAATTTTGCGGGTTTTATATTCTGAAAGGTCGAGTGGCTTATCTACATAAGTTTCTATTTGCTCCTTGCGGCGTGCTGAAAGTTCGGCTTTAAGGGCGATGTTTTCATTTATTAATCGTTCTAGCTCCAGCTCAACGATGGGAGGTGTTGGTGTTTCATTTTCAACTTCTTCGAGCAGGCTTTTGTTGAATTGCTGTGTTTGATAGTTTTCGCCATAGCAGTGCGCCACAAAGTCGAGGAAATAAAACAAATGCTCCACGCACAAGGCAGCCACATCTTTATTAATTTTTCGGGCATTGTGTGCCGATTGGTTGCCCACTTTGCGGATGAAGTGCAATCGATCGAGCATGTTTTGATTTGCAAAATCGCGAAAATCAGAAGTTGTAATCAGGCTGAAAATGCTTTCTTCCACTGGTTTTTCGAAAGCACCATCAACCGAATAAATCCATTTCACCGCAAACTCCATGGCACGACGGCAGTTTAGAGTGCAAGTTGCGGGGTCGATGGCATAGCTTTTTTCGGCAGCAATTGCCACCGATGAAAAGCGGTGGAATTGGGGTTCTGATAGCAAGAAATCGAAGTTGCTCATGCTGAT
>JBKEAC010000006.1:0-27351 GCA_047971925.1 Mangrovibacterium sp. | reverse complement strand
AGGCCTGTATTACAAAAACTGAATTCAGTTAAGTATTAAATGTTACAATTCAAGCCGAAAAATCGTCAAGATAACTCTTAATCATTCTAAATAGCACGGTGTATTAGTTGTTTTTAAATGATTTAGCAAATAAAATGAATAAAAATTTGCCAAAATGTATCAAAACTTGCTCGAAAGTCTATGTATGTATATGACGACCGGTCGGATTTTAATCGATCGTCTTTCATGTTTTTATTTTCTTCTCAGATGAAATTTTTTAAAATTCGAATTATGACAGCTATTCGTAAAATGGCAAAAATTGCACAAGCTTTGATTTCGGCATGCAGGGTTCCATGTTCAAAAATATCACATCAAGCGAAACATGCAAGCATGGAATAATCCCGCATGGCAATTTGAAATCCGCCCAAAGGGGGTGATTGGTTCATTTTGCGTTTTACTTACCGTTAGGTGCGTGAGGGATTGGCGTGGAAATCCTTTTGAGTGGGCTCTGCCTTTTGCCCACTTAAAAGATTGGAACGGAAAGCCCGACGGCAGGGCGAGGGAATGCGGTGGGGAGGAATGCCGGCACGCCCAAAAAGGAAAAAATAAAGCTGTAAGTGCTTTGTGAAACTTGAAAAAAAAGAAATTTGTTTATGAATACGTCTTAAATGTGAAATTTCGAGATGAATTTTAAATAATTATGCTAGAAGTGATTTCTTTTTTTGTAATTTCACCCCGAAACTAAATCAAACAGATACTTTAGAGAAAGAAAAGGAAAATTGTTGAATAAAAGAAAAAATCAGATTATGAAAAGAAAGAAAGAAGAATCAGTAATTCAATGTTGCACGAAGATGCAACTGAGGCAGATTGCTTTGCTTTTTTGTTTTATCTTGCTGAGCGCGTGGGGCGTGATGGCTCAAAGTACGAAACAAATTTCGGGGAAAGTGATTGATGAATTTGGCGAACCTATTCCAGGAGTTCGTGTGTCGTTCATGACTGTTGGTCAGGAAAAGCCCACGGTTGACCCCCGATTTGTGACTATTTCAAGTGGAACGGGCGACTTTACGGTTGGAGCAGCCGACGGTGGGGAGTTGCACTTTGTGTTTATTGGCTTGAAAGAAGAAGTGGTTTCTGTTGATGATCGGAGGGTTTATAATGTGACAATGAGAACCGACGTTGAGGATATTCAGGAGGTTGTGGTTACAGGAATTTTCACCCGAAAAACGGAGTCATACACGGGAGCAAGCAACACGATTGCTGCAGAAGAACTTCAATCTTTTGGTAATAGAGATGTGCTAACTTCAATTCGTAATATTGAGCCTTCGTTTAATATTATTGAAAGTAATATTTTGGGTTCCGACCCCAACGCCACTCCCACAGTTCAAATTAGGGGGAGTTCGAGTGTGCCAAACGTTTCGGATTTGCGCGATGAAGCGAGTGCCTATTTAAATACGCCTTTGGTTATTCTCGATGGATTTGAATCGACCATGACTGTTCTTCAAGATATGAATGAAAACGACATTGAGTCGATTACTATTCTTAAAGATGCCTCGGCAACCGCAATCTATGGGTCGAGAGGTGCAAATGGTGTTGTGGTGATTTCAACGAAGCAGCCTAAGGCGGGTAAGCTTCGAATTACTTGGAGAAGCGACCTTACACTTGAGGCTCCCGATTTAACGCAGTATGATTTGCTTAATGCTAGAGAAAAGCTCGATTTGGAACAAAAATATGGTCTATATGAAAGTGAGAATGTTGAAAAAGACCTTGCTTTGAAGAGATATTACAATGCAATTCTTGCCGATGTGAATAAAGGTGTTGATACGTATTGGCTTTCTAAACCGCTTCGTGTGGGTGTGGGGCAAAAGCACAGTCTTCGTTTTGAGGGAGGTGATGGAAAATTGAGATATGCCGCATCGTTGCAATTCAATGATATTAATGGGGTGATGAAAGGTTCAGAAAAGGAAACGTTCAACGGGGCTATTAAATTAATATATAGCCTCAAAAATGTGAAGGTTCAAAATAACCTGATGATTGGTACGGTTAATTCTGCCAATAGCCCTTATGGTAGTTTTTCCGACTATGTGAAGCTTAATCCTTATTGGACGGGTTATGACGAAGATGGAAATATTGTGAAGGAATTGGGTGCTTATGAAGATGCAAAATATCAGTATCGGTGGAATAAACTACCAACTAACCCTTTATATAATGCTACGCTCAACACCTTCGATATCGCACAACAAAATTCGATTACTAATAACACCTCGGTTGAGTGGACAGTTACGAGGGGTTTGTTATTCAGAGCGCAACTGGGTTTGACTAAATCAAATAACACATCAGATAAATACAAGCCCGCAGAGCACACCGATTTTGCTTCCTATAGTGGAGATGATTACTTTAAAAGAGGGTCATATAATTACGGTTCGGGTTCAGCATTTGCTTATGATGCTAGTTTAAACCTGAGCTATAACACGGTGCTTCAAGATAAACACTTTGTTTTTGCGGGATTGAATTACAATATTAATCAAAACGAGAGCACTGCCTATGGTTTCAAAGCAATCGGTTTCACCAATGAACAAATTGATTTTCTTGGCTCGGCTTTGCAATATGCTGAAGGAGCATCGCCTTCAGGAACGGAAAGTTTAACACGGTCGGTTGGGGTAACTTCGAACTTGAACTACATGTATGATGAAAAATATTTGGCCGATTTTTCTTTACGCATGGATGGTTCATCGCAATTTGGCTCGGATAAGCGTTTCGCCCCTTTCTGGTCGACTGGTCTTGGATGGAATTTGCACAAAGAAGATTTCATGAAAAATAAAATTGTTAATCGCTTAAAACTTCGTGCATCGATTGGAACAAGCGGGTCGCAGAATTTTAGTTCATATCAGGCATTGTCAACTTATGAATATTACGGCGATGATCGCTATTATAACTGGAGCGGAGCTAAGCTCATGGCTTTAGGAAATGAAGACTTGCAATGGCAGCAAAAATTTAATCAAAACATTGGTGTTGATGCCGAATTTTTAAAAGGAAGAATTACGGCGAGTTTCGACTTGTATAAGGAAAACACCGATGGCATGATTTCATCGGTAAATTTGGCACCATCGAACGGATTTGATAGCTATGTGGCAAACATTGGAGAGGTGAAGAATAGCGGATTTGAATTTAATGTGATGGGATATCTTATTAGAGATTACGAAAAAGGTATTTCATGGAACTTGGGCGTTTCGGGTGTGCACAATGTGAATGAGTTGGTTGAGCTTTCGCCAGCACTCAAAGAGGCTCAAAAAGAATTAGAAAATAACGAGGATTATTATGTCGATCCAAATAAACTTTATCGTGAGGGATATTCCATGAACACCATTTGGGTTGTTCGATCGCTTGGCATCGACCCAAGTTCAGGAAAGGAACTATTCTTGAAGAAAAACGGTGAAACAACCTTTATTTGGGATTCAGAAGATTTAATTGATGGGGGAGAAACGACTCCCGTTCTTCAAGGAAATATAAATTCGTCTTTCCGCTATAAAAATCTTTCGCTAACCATGTCGTTGGGGTATCGATTGGGTGGGCAGATTTATAACTCTACTTTAATAAATAAGGTGGAAAATGCCGATGTTGCCTATAATGTTGATCAACGGGTGTATGATGATCGATGGATGAACCCTGGTGATGTTGCAGCATTCAAGGCACTAAATAACACGGCGAAAACATATAAATCGACTCGCTTTGTGCAAAATGAAAGTACGCTGACAATGCAAAATATCAACATTAAGTATGATATTAAACCCTTGTTTAAAAACTGGAAAAATTCAACTTTTGAAAGCTTTGTGTTGAATGCCAATGCGTCGAACTTATTTTATCTATCTTCGGTGAAGCAAGAAAGAGGAACAAGCTATCCTTTTGCAAGAAACTTCTCCTTTGGGGTGAATGTTGTTTTCTAAATAATTTAAAAATTAAAGAATATGAAGAATATATATATAGCAATACTTGCCCTGTTGATACTCAATGTTTTTTCGGCATGTAGCGAGTGGCTCGATGTTGACCCTCAAGGGCAGATTGAGCAGGAAGATATGTTTAACAAAGAATCGGGATTTGAAGATGCATTAAATGGCGTTTACATTGAAATGAAAGATAGCAAAGCCTATGGAGAACAACTCTCGGTGAATGCTATTGAATACTTGGTTTCGTCGTGGGATGTGGAAGTGGAAACGCGTGCCGAACGAATCGGCTTGTTCAACTATGGAAGTGAAGATGTGAAGACATTGATGGAAAGTATTTTTCAACAGCAATATTTCATTATAACAGAAGCGAATGCTATTTTAACTGTTATTGATGATAAAAAGAGCGTGTTTCAAACCGAGGGCATGTATGAGCAAGTGAAAGGGGAGTGCTTGGCTATTCGTGCCTATGTGCATTTCGATTTGCTCCGTTTGTTTGGTCCAATTCCATCGGAGGCTACCGATGATTTGGTGCTTCCCTATGTAACTAGCGTGTCGAAAGACAGACATGCTTACAGCACATTCCTTGAATTTAAGGAGGCATTGGCGAAAGACATTGATGAGGCTAGGAATTTGCTAAAAACAGCCGAGGAAAATGATGTTTATACTGCCTACACTCCAATTAGAATGAATGCAGAAGCCATTAATGCTCTCGACGCTAGGGTTAAACTCTGGTTTGGAAACAAGTCGGAAGCTTTTCAGTTGGCACAAGATATTATTAGCTCAACAAGCAAAACGCTAGGAACAGCAGCTAATTTTCAAGTGGGCGATTATAATATTATTTCTGAGCAATTTGTGGGATTGCATGTGTTTGACATGTATGACTTCTACACAAGCAATTTCTCAGAACAAGTGTTATATAAGGGAAATAGCTCAACACTTGTGAACACACAGCTCTATGGAAACACAGGAACTGATATTCGCGAAAACTCGTTGTGGACGAGCTTCACGCAGAATGATTATATAACCTATTCGATAAAGAAATACTCGGTTTCAAGTTCTGAACCGGCTAATCTTGGTGTTGATTATCGCCGCATTCCACTTCTACGATTGAGTGAAATGTATTTTATTGCGGTGGAAACAGCTCCCGACTTAGCTACAGCTCAAACTTATTGGGACGCCTTCCGCCAATCGAGAAATCTTGAAGTAATGGCACTTCCAGAAGTTGAGGCAGATTTAAAAAATGAGCTGGCAGCAGAATATCGACGAGAGTTTTTTGCTGAAGGACAAGCATTTTATGCATACAAGCGATTGAATGTTGATGAAGATCACTTCCTATGGCTTCCTAGCAGTGCTACAATTAACTATGTGGTGCCTTTGCCTGAGCTTGAAGTTGCTTCAAAATAATGACAAACTAAATGAAAAACATCATGAAACAAAAAAGAATAAATAGTTTAAAAAATGGAATTCAGCAAGTCGGTTTAATCGCTCTTTGCGTGGGTGCTATGTTTTCTTGCCAAGAAGATTATCAACTTTATGAGGGGGGCGATTATTTGCAATTCGGACCCGAAAATAAGGTGATATATAACGATGCGAATTCTTATCGTGATACACTTAAAAATCTTTCATTTGCTTATGACGGTTTCGATGTCTTGCAAGATACTCTTTATTTTGATTTATATGCAGTGGGTAGTCCGAAAGATTATGACCGCACATTTGTCATTGAGCAAGAAATGATTGAAGGCGAGTTGAACTGTGAGCCTGGGGTGCATTATGTGGCATTTGATGATGAGAAAATGAAATCGGAATATATCATTAAAGCCGGCGGTGTGCATTTGCAAGTGCCTATTATTTTCTTACGCCATGAATCATTGCAAGAGAATAAATATGCTTTGAAAATCGTGCTTAAAGCCAATGAAAGTTTTAAACTTGGCGATTCGTCGTTGTGCTGGAGAAAGGCCTATGTTTCCGATCAGTTGATGAAACCATCGCTTTGGACAGGCACGATTGAAAAATATTATTTTGGAAAATATAGTATGGTGAAGCATCGCTTCTTGATCGATGCCACGGGTCAGAATTGGGACGATGAGTTTATCTCGGGAATTATGAAAGATATGGCAGCTTTGCAATATTGGCAATCGATGGGAAATGAAGCCATTGTTAATTATAATAAAGAGCATCCCACCGAGCCATTGGTCGATGAAGATGGTGTGCTAGTAACCATGCCATAATTAAGAACTAGCTGAGTTCAATGAGCGTGAAATTTATGAATAAAAGCTGATTTTAAAATTAAGTACTTTAAAATTAGAAACCTTAAAATGAAAAACACATGAAAAGCTTTAAATACATAGCTATAATCATTAGCCTTGCACTAACATCGTGTTACAAAGATATAGGCAACTACGACTATGATCAGGTTGAGGAAATCACGATATCGGGTGTAGAGTCGTCTTACACGGCGAAAATGCTAGTCGATGTACTGCAAATAAATCCAACGTTATCGTCATCACTGGGCGATGATGTCGATTTTGAATGTTTCTGGGGTATTTATCATGCCACAGAAAATAGAGTTGATACGATATCTTATGAGCGAAATTTAAATTATGAAGTGAACGTTGATGCCGGAACATGGTATCTGCTCTTTGCTGTTAAAAATAAGGATTCCGGATATACAAAATATCTCACTTCAACGCTCAATGTGTCAACCGATTTCACACGTGGCTGGTATGCCTTGAAAGATGATGGAGAAAATTCCGATATCGATCAATACACCACTGAAGACACAATTGTTCCAAGCTTAGTGCTGAACAATGTTTATAGTAACGTGAACGGAAAAAAGATGGCAGGTGAAGCTCAAATGCTAAATTTCTTAACCAGCTATAAAACCTATGTTACAGGAGCATCATCAGCTGCAAACACACGCACTTTGGTTGCTTTAACGAATCAGGATGCAACTTTCAATTATATTAATAACATGGAAACGGTGCGCGATTTCACTACATTTTCTTATGCTCAGCCCCAATCGTGTAAGCCTCAGTACATCGGTTTTAGTGTGAAGTTGTATTGCTATCTGCTGATTAATGCTGGAAAGCTGCGCAGCATTTATACAATGGCATTAAATTCAGGTGTTTTTGGTTATGAAGTTGCAAGAAATGATGCACGTGATGATTATGAACTTTCGAAATATGCCATAACTGGTCGAAATATTGCTTTCTTCTATGATGAAATGAGTTCTTCCTTTGTGGGATATAATTATTCGAGTTCAAAGCTAATTAACGCCACTGCATCGGCCGCTAACCAAATGCCGCTGCTTAACACGAATAAAGAACTGCTTTTCTTGGGTATGCAAACACTCACAGGAACTACCTCGGTGGCATTCATGAAAGATAAGAATGAAGTGAGTGGTGCTAATCGCTACTTAGTTCTTCTTTCGGGAAATTTTAATGCTCTAACAGCTAAACCTCAAGAAATAACTGCCGACCAAAAAATATATGATGGTTCGTTGTTCACCAATAGTCAAGATGAAGAGGTGATTTATTTTGTGAGCAACAAAACTGAACTTTGGTCGAGAAACTTGGCTAGTGGAGTGGAGAGACTTCAATTTAAATCGAGCGATGATCAAGAAATCACGATGGTGAAGCATCGTAAATATTCAAATGCGAAAGAAGAGCCTTTTAACTATAATTATCTGATTGTAGCAACGAGCAATAGTGGCAATGAATATGAAGTTCGCTTCTTTTCGAAGACAGCAGGTAACTTAAATGAAACGCCCGATTTTATTATGAAAGGAGATGGACGTGTGAAGGATGTGATGTATATTTCACCCTTGTTGTCAGAATCAACTTACATGCAGGGATACTAAAATTTAAAAACAAAATCACAAGATATTTAAATAGAAAAACAAAAAAAAAGAATGAAGAAATTAATAAATTTATCACTTGCATTGTGCTTACTCTTTGCGGCTGCAAGTTGTTCAAAAACCGATAGCAATAATAACTTTGCTACTGTTAATGGTAAATGGGAAAGAAAGGGCGATAAAGTATCGTTCTTCAAAATTGTTGATGGTCGTTTGGAAGAACTTGCCAACTCGGTGGTGCAAGATGGTGGTCAATTTGGATTTGCAGTTCCGATTAATAAAGAAGATTTCTATGTCATTGGAACTCCAGAAAGCAAATTTCAAGTAACTCGCTATGCTTTTTATTTTAAACCTGGCGATGTGCTTAGTGTGTCGGTGAACGATAGTTGCTATGCTTTGGTTGGCGATAACACGGTTGAAAATCAAGAAGTGGAGAAATGGCATAAGGAGTTCATTTATCCATTGGAAAGTGCGTTCTACATGGACAAGAAGACTAAGAGAAGCACCACTTATCGACATTTCTTCCCTGTGGTTGAAGAGGTTTCAAATAAACTAGCTTCATTTCAACCGTTGAAGACAAAGAACGAGCTGTTTAATGCTCGCTTTGCAGAATATCGCCAAGTAGAGATGATTTACAATATGGTGATGTTTAATTTTATGCCACGAACAAATCATCCTAAGTTTGAAGATTATCCACAAGCTTATCATGCGATTAATACCGATGAATTGACTTCCGATGCTAGAATTTTGCGTTTCCCATTTGGAGCCTCAATGCTTCAACAAACCTTATTCTTAGCGAAAGGATTAAAAGGCGAACAATATCAGAACTTAGACTATTTAACGATGTTGAAGAATGATACACTCATTGGTGAATTGGTAGTGCATGAATTGGCAAGAGTGAAATCGTATGCTGTTTTTAAAGAAGAGCTTGAAAATAATCAGAAGTATATTCTTACCGATGATCAAAAGGCACGTGTTGAAAAAGAAAAGGCACGTTTAGGAACAGGTAGCGTAGAAGGAGACTTGGCTGTTGATTTTAAATATCCTGATATTAATGGCAAGATGGTTTCGCTTAGCGAGCAAAGAGGGAAAGTTGTGTTGATTGATGTGTGGGCAACATGGTGCAAGCCTTGTAATAATGAAATTCCTCATTTGGCTAAGTTGGAGGAATATTATCATGGAAAGAACATTGTTTTTATGGGTGTTTCTTTAGATGAAGAAAAGAATTTTCAAAAGTGGAAAGATTTTGTGAAAGAAGAAAAATTAGGCGGAATTCAACTTTTTGCCAATGGTTTTAAGAGTGATATTGCCACTTATTATGGTATTCATGCCATTCCGCGATTTATCTTGATTGATCAAGAAGGTAAGGTGGTTTCAATTGATGCTCCTCGTCCTTCAAATCCAGAATTGAAGAAATATATCGACAAGCTACTGAACAAGTAAATTGAAAGGTTAAAACAAAAAAACTCGCATGATTTCATGCGAGTTTTTTTTGTTATCGTTTCTTGAACTATCGTTTGATAAGCACTTTTCCAGTCATGTCGGCAGGAATTGCCACTCCCATTTCGGCAAGGAGAGTTGGGGCAACATCGGCAAGAACACCATTTGCTATCGACAAGTTTTTATCATCGCTCACATAGATGCAAGGCACCGGATTAAGCGAGTGAGCCGTATTTACCGATCCATCTTCATTTAAGGCGTAATCGGCGTTTCCATGGTCGGCAATAATGAGCACATTATATCCGTTAGCACGAGCAGCTTCCACTACTTTTTTCACGCAAGAGTCAACAGCTTCAACCGCCGATGTAATAGCACTATATATTCCGGTATGTCCAACCATATCGCTATTAGCAAAGTTTAAGCACACAAAGTCGGCTTCTTTTTTAGCCAATTCAGGAATAATTGCTTCAGTAACTTTATAAGCCGACATTTCGGGTTGCAAGTCATATGTAGCCACTTTAGGCGAAGGAATCAGAATTCGACTTTCTCCAGGAAATTCAGCATCAGCACCTCCGTTGAAAAAGAAAGTAACATGTGCGAATTTTTCAGTTTCTGCAATTCTAATTTGTTTCAAACCAGCTTTTGACACAATTTCACCCATGGTGTTAAGAGTGCTATCTTTTTCAAACACCACATTCACGCCTTTAAATTCAGCGTTATATTGAGTCATTGTGTACCATTCCACATTCATGGTTTTCATGCCAGCTTCAGGAAGGTCTTGTTGAGTGAATGCCACTGTTGTTTGTCGCAAACGGTCGGTTCTGAAGTTGAAACAAATCACCACATCGCCTTCTTCAATTAGCCCAACAGGTTTTCCATTTTCAACCATCACAATGGGTTTGAAAAATTCATCGGTAACACCGGCAGCATAAGAAGCGTCGATAGAAGCAAGCAAATCAGTAGAGGCATCGCCATTTCCTAGCGTGTATAAGTCATAGGCAAGTTTCAAACGATCCCAGTTTTTATCGCGGTCCATTCCGTAATATCTACCAATGAGAGAGGCAAATTTAGCATTTGTGCCTTTAATTTCGTTTAAGAAGTCAGCCACGAAAGCACGAGCTGATTTAGGGTCAGTGTCCCGACCATCAGAAAGTCCATGTACGAAGATATCTTTCACACCCATTTCTGTTCCGAGCTTGCAAAGGGCAATAGCATGCGAGCTTAGCGAGTGCACACCGCCATTTCCAATAAGTCCGATGAGGTGCACTTTCTTGTTGTTTGCTTTGGCATGCCCGAAAGCTTTTTGTAATTGGGCGTTTTCTTTAAGTGTGTTGTCTTTAATTGATTTTGTAATCTTCACCATGTCTTGGTAAAGAACACGACCAGCACCAATGTTTAAGTGTCCTACTTCCGAGTTACCCATTTGTCCGTCGGGTAGTCCTACATATTCACCAGAAGCCATGAGCTGTGAGTTTGGATATTCTTTTAAAAGAGAATCCATGTATGGTGTGTTTGCATTTGCAATTACATCGCTTTTTGTGCCGTTGCCAATGCCCCAGCCATCAAGAATCATTAATAATGTTTTTTGTGTCATGATGATATTTTTATTCGTTGTGAACAATTATTATTTAAAACAGTTCAAAAGTACGTTTATTTTAAATGCGATTTAGCGAATGTCGTGATTTGGGTAGATGAATTAACATTTTATAAAAAAATGTAGCTCTATTAAAATTCGATTACTTCCGGTGAATCTTTTCCGTGTTGGTCTAATTGATTTATTAAACGAAGATAGGGTGTTTGGGCGTTGTGTCTGGTTTCAAACAGCAGGAATCGTGAAGCCAATCTTACATGGGGTCAACATCGATGAAGATGGTCAGAGCACTATTGTTTTTTTCTTTCTTTAGTGCATTAGCTTCCGATGAAATAAGATGTTTAGCTTCTGCAATTTTTGTATTACGCGCAATTTTAATCCAAATTTCTTTTTGATATTGCAATTGTATTCGAGCTACCAAAGGATACTCCGGACCAAGCACATTGATTCCAAAGTGCGGGCGTAGTCGGTCGGCGAGTAATTTTGCTGCCAGATTGAGTGTTTCTTTAAATCGGTGTTTAATTACAATTTTAATCAAACGATGATAAGGAGGATATCGGAATATTTTTCGTTCAACCATTGTTTGATTGAATAGTTGAGCGAATTGGTGGTCTTTCACCATTTGCAGTACTTGATGATCGGCATTTCTCGACTGAATGATAACAAGACCTTGTTCGTTTCGGCGTCCAGCACGTCCACTCACTTGTGTCAACATTTGATAGGCGCGTTCATAAGCACGATAGTCGGGGAAATTGATGATTTGGTCGGCACTAAGAATCCCAACGAGGTGAACATTATTAAAGTCGAGCCCCTTACTCACCATTTGAGTTCCAACTAAAATGTCGAGTTCTTGGTTTTCGAAATCAGATATAATTCTTTGAAAAGCAAATTTGCTTCGAGTGGTATCTAAATCCATCCTTCCGATACGCGCATTGGGGAATAATTTACCAACTTCATCAACCACTTTTTCGGTACCAATTCCGCGAGTTCTTATATCAGGATGTCCACAAGTTGGGCATTGTTGATGAAGATTAACTTTAAATCCGCAGTAGTGGCAATTTAAGAAGTTGAAATCTTTGTGAAATGTTAGGCTAACATCGCAATTAGAACATTTGGGAATCCAAGAGCAACGTGAGCATTGAATGTAAGGAGCATATCCGCGTCGATTTTGGAAGAGAATGACTTGTTGTTTTTTTTCGAGCGCATTTTCAATGGCATGATGAAGTTCTGGGGTGAGCAGAGATTTCATTTCTTTTTTTCTCTCGGCTTCTTTTTCATCGGCAATGATAATGCGAGGAAGGTTCACATTGTTGAATCGCTGCAATAATTCCACTAAATGATACTTCCCCGAGAGGGCATTAAAATAGCTTTCAAAAGAAGGTGTGGCCGATCCGAGTATGGTTTGAGCTTGGTGCTTTATTCCAAGAATGATAGCCACATCGCGCGCATGATAGCGAGGTGCAGGATCGAATTGCTTGTACGACTGTTCGTGCTCCTCATCAACAATGATAAGCCCTAATTGTTGAAAAGGAAGTAAGGCTGCCGATCGAGCACCGATGACAACTTGATATTGATTGGAAAGAGTTTTATTCCATATTTCTACACGCTCAGCATCGCTAAATCGAGAATGGTAGATGCCGGCTTTGTTTCCAAAAGCTTGTTTCAGTCGGCTAACCAATTGAGTAGTTAAAGCAATTTCGGGCACTAAAAAAAGTGCTTGCTTGTTTTGGGCTATGCATTGCTCAATGAGCTTAATGTAAACTTCCGTTTTTCCGCTAGAGGTAACACCGTGAAGCAATATCGGCTTTTGTTCGCAACTGTAGCTGTTGATTTGCTTGAATGCAATTTCTTGAGCATTACTCAGTGCGTTAATTTTTAGTTCGGTAATCTCGTCTAAATCTAAACGGTCGGTTTCAACATCAACTAGTTCCAAAATGTTTTTCTTGCAAAGTTCACGGAGCGTTGCATCGGTGGAGTTGCTGATTGCGAGGAGGTGTTTTTTGCTGATTTCGGGATTTACATTCACTTCATCGAGGAACACACTGAAGAGTTGCTGTTGTTTTGGAGCCCGTTGAAGTAAATTAAGCGTATTTTCCACAAGTTCACTGCTGTTCATTTGAGGAGAAAGTTTCACGAATGAAATCGTTTTAGCATGGAAGCTTTGTTCCACCTTTTCATCAACACTTACCGCATTTTTATCTAATAAGATTTTCAAAAGCGAAAGGCATGACTTTTTGCCCATGGCTTGATTGATGGAGTGAATGTTGGAAAAGCCTTCATTTTGAAGAAAGCGCACCAACAGGAGTTCATCATCATTGAGTGAGTCGATATCTTCGAAGGAAGAATTGAAAGCAAATTTGGTCTCACTTTCTAATTTCAATCCCGATGGAAGGGCTGCTTTGTAAACCTCACCTAGAGAACAGCAATAGTATTGACTGATCCAGATCCAAAGTTCAATTTGTTTCGGAGTAACAATCGGATTGTCGTCGAGTAAAGCTTCTATTGATTTTGTTTCAAAATCATTTTGAGGTATTTCATTGTGCAAACGATAGATAATTCCAGAGTAAAATTTCCGTTGCCCAAATTGCACCATCACACGCATGCCAATTTTTGCTTGGCATTGCATAATTAGAGGAATGCTATAGGTGAATGAATCATTTAGCGGAAGAGGAACAATGATATCGGCAAAAGAAAAGCTCATGGGTTGGGTGAGTGTTTTGTTAGAAGCGGAGAAATATGATTAAAAGGATAGCGATTCAATAAAATCGGCAATTTCTTGCATTTGCCATTGAGGAGTTGAAGTAGCACCTGTAATACCAACCGACTTGCAATTGGCAAACCATTCAGGAAGCACATCGGATAATTGCGAGACAAAATAGGTGTGTTGATTTACTCTTTTGCAGTTTTCGTAGAGCGCCTTCCCGTTAGAGCTTTTCTTACCACTCACAAAGATAATAACATCATGTTGACTGGAAAACTTTTCTACATTGGGCAATCGGTGAGAAACTTGTCGGCAAATGGTGTCTTTAACGGTTGTTTGAGCAGAAACATAGTCGGTTATTTTGTCTTTTAATCGATGAAAATCGGTGAGACTTTTAGTGGTTTGCGAAAAAACAATTGTGGGTTTGTTGGGGTCGAGCAGCTTTATGTCTTCATCATTCTCAATAACAATGGCCCGATTGTTTGTTTGACCATTCAAGCCCTTCACTTCGGCATGGTCAACTTTTCCAAGAAGTACCAATTGTCCATTTTCTTGCGTGATATCAAGATATCCTTGTCTGACTCTATTTTGCAATCGGAGCACCACGGGGCAAGTGCCATCAATGATTTCGATGTTTTTTTTAAGTGCAAACTCATAGGTTGAGGGCGGTTCTCCATGAGCACGAAGAAGCACTTTGCAATTCTCTAATTGGAAGAATTGTTCATGATTGATGGAAATTAGTCCTAAGTTTTCAAGACGTTTCACCTCTACTTGATTATGCACAATGTCGCCAAGACAGTAAATTTGTTCTCCGTTGCGGAGTAATTGCTCTGCCTTTTCGATAGCTCCGACAACGCCAAAGCAAAATCCTGATTTTTCGTCGATTGTAACTTTCATTTTCAAAGATCAAGTTAAACGCCAAAGGCTACATTGCATCTGGCGCTGATGACTGACAAAACAATGAGTTGAACAAAGAGTTCAATTTAGCCATGCGAATTAGTAATAATGTGTTGAGCTTTTTGTAAAATCCATTCCGTTTGTTCTTCAATAGCCATGTGGCTATTATCAAGAAGAAGTGCATCGTGAGCTTGAACTAGAGGGCTTTCATCTCGATGAGAATCGATGTAGTCTCGATCAATCACATTCTTCAGTATCTCATCATAGCTCACTTTTTCGCCCTTGTTGAGTAGTTCGTCAAATCGTCGTTGAGCGCGCACTTCAGCACTAGCAGTCATGAATATTTTCAATTCAGCATTTGGGAATACAACAGTTCCGATATCTCGACCATCCATCACGATACCTTTTTCTTGTCCCATCGCTTGTTGCTGTTTCACCATAGCTTCTCTAACTTCCTTTATTGTGGCAATTAGGCTCACATTTTGCGAAACTTGAAGCTGACGAATTTCTTGTTCAACTGAAATTCCGTTGAGGTAGGTTTCATTAGTGCCCTCTTTTTTGTCGTATTTAAAGCTAATGAATATTTCCGAAAGAGCACGAATAAGCTTATCAACTTCAAGAGTTCCTTCGTGAATGAAATCGTGCTGCATGGCATAGAGCGTTACTGCACGATACATGGCACCGCTATCAATGAATATATAGCCAAGTGTTTTAGCTATTCGTTTGGCAGTAGTGCTTTTTCCGCAAGAAGAATGGCCATCGATGGCAATGATTATTTTTTTTATTGACATGAGTTTTTAATTTGACGGCTAATCGCAACGTTTCTAGGATTCATCGATAGAGCCTATTTTTAATAGAAATGAAATGACTGCAAAAATAACTTATTGCGATTAATTTACCATTCTTTTTTGCATAGTTCTTTGCAAATTTCAAACACCACAGGGCAAATTTCACAGTTTTTCTGAGTGAGTTTCAGAATTTGAAAAAAGCGTGTTCTATCGGTGTGAGGATATTCTCTGCATGCTCGTGGACGATTTTCATAGACACAGCAATAGTTGTCGGGAAGTAAAAAAGGACATGGGCTTTGTTGAAAGACATAGTCGTTCTCATGGTCTAAGTAAAGGTGCGTGGCAATGAAATCAACGGGCTTCATTCGATTCGATTTTGCCAAGCGTTCAATGTCTTTGTCAATCACAATGGGACTAATACTCTTGCAGCAATTGGCACAGCTCAGACAATCGAAATCTTCAAAAGCATCTTGATGAAGACTATGAACCACATCATCGAGATTTTTAGGTTTCTTTTTTCTTATTTTTTGGAAGAGAGCATCGAACTCACGTTGGTGATTCTTGCTTAATTCTTTTAGCTCTTGTGGACTTCGGTAGATGATTTTATTCAAAACGTTTGCTTTACTTTTTGTGTGCAAAGATAATTATTTCATCAGATTGATTAAATTTGTGGAATAAAAGCTTAGAAGTATGACAACAATCCCAATAGATCAAATTAGAAAAGACTTCCCAATTCTTTCTCAAAAAGCTTATGGCAAGCCTTTAATTTATTTTGATACAGCGGCTTCTGCTCAAAAACCATTAGTGGTTTTAAAGAAAGAAGAGCAATTACATTCGGAATATTATGGCAATATTCATCGTGGGGCTCACTTCATGGCCGATAAAGCAACTGAAGATTTTGAAAATACGCGAACGCTTTTGCAAGATTTTATCGGTGCCGAAAGTCGGCAAGAGATTATTTTCACGAAAGGAACTACCGAAAGCATTAATTTAGTCGCTTTTTCTTTTGGTGAAGCATTTATTAATCCTGGCGATGAAATTATTATTTCAGAAATGGAACATCATGCCAATATTGTTCCTTGGCAAATGATGGCTAAACGTAGAGGTGCTATCATTAAGGTTCTTCCTTTTGATGATTTAGGCGAATTGAAGTTCGATTTGCTTGATGAACTGCTCACTACTAAAACAAAAATTTTGTGTGTTGCCTATGTTTCAAACACCTTGGGAACAGTAAATCGGGTGAAGGAAATTGCCGCAAAGGCTCATGCTGTTGGTGCTAAAATCATGATAGATGCTGCACAAGCTGTTTCTCATGTTGAAATTGATGTGCAAGATATCGACGCCGATTTCTTAGCTTTTTCAGCGCATAAACTCTATGGTCCTAATGGTGTGGGTGTGTTGTATGGTAAGAAAGAACTTCTTAACCAAATGCCTCCTTATCAAGGTGGCGGAGAAATGATTTCGGAAGTAAGTTTTGAAAGAACTACTTATAATGAATTGCCCTATAAGTTTGAAGCAGGAACTCCAAACATTATTGGGGTGATTGCCTTTGCCGAAGCACTGAAATATTTTGTGGGTTTAAATATCGAAAAAATAGCTGCTCATGAACACGACTTGCTTAGCTATGCCACTGAACAATTGAAAACCATTGAAGGTATGCGCATTTATGGTGAGGCTAAACAAAAGGCTGGTGTCATTACTTTTAATATTGAAGGAATACATTCATTTGATTTAAGTACGATGCTCGATAAAATGGGCGTAGCTGTTCGCGCCGGTCGATTATGCGCCGATACCGTGATGAAGCACTATAATATATCGAGTTCGGTGCGAATTTCTTTCGGAATTTATAACACCAAAGAAGAAATAAATGCGTTTATGATTATTCTGCATAAATTAGTGTCAATGCTTCGCTAACTGGCACTTTGAGTTTTATAAAGTATTAGGAAGTAATTTAAAACATTTGCCCTTCAAAAATTAACACGCCATGTGAACCGATTTTTCTCTCCAGAGAATGATTCAAATGGACAAACTCATCGAAAAATTAAAACAAATTAAAGATAAATGAAACGAGCCATGAGCTTAGGAATCTCACACACGAGCAGGACTATAATGGCGAGATACATCTGGCAATTAAAAAAACAAAAATATAAACAGATGAAACGAGCCATGAGCTTAGGAATCTCACACACGAGCAGGACTATAATGGCGAGATACATCTGGCAATTAAAAAACAAAAATATAAACAGATGAAAAGAATAGGAATATTAACAGCGGGTGGCGATTGCCCAG
The DNA here is from genome assembly GCA_047971925.1 of Mangrovibacterium sp. Lineage (GTDB taxonomy): Bacteria > Bacteroidota > Bacteroidia > Bacteroidales > Prolixibacteraceae > JBKEDC01. Next base: position 9,872 of record JBKEAC010000006.1, on the reverse strand, counting down.
GTTTGAATGCAGCCATTCGAGGTGTTGCAAAAACGGCTATTGTGCAACATGGCATGGAAGTTCTAGGGTTTAGAGCTGGTTATACCGGACTTTTAGAAAAAGACTACATTACTTTTAATAATTCACACATGTCGGGCTTGCTGACAATGGGTGGTACTATTTTGGGAACTTCGCGCGAGAAGCCTTTTAAAGCCTCGAAAGGTGAAGAACACAATCCGAAACCCGATATTATTAAGCAAAACTATGAGGAGCTTGAACTCGATGCCTTGGTTTGTATCGGAGGTAATGGAACAATGAAAACAGCGCATAAATTGGCAGAGTTGGGTTTGAACGTTGTGGGAATTCCTAAAACAATTGACAATGACGTGTGGGGAACCGATGTGACTTTTGGTTTCGATTCGGCTGTGAACATTGCAACCGAGGCAATCGACCGCCTTCACACTACTGCAAACTCACATCAACGGGTCATGATTATTGAAGTGATGGGGCATAATGCGGGTTGGATTGCTCTTTATGCCGGAATGGCGGGAGGTGGTGATATTATTCTGATTCCTGAAATAGATTATAATATCCGATCGGTTTGTAAGAAAATTGAGGAACGTTATGAAAGTAATAAGCCCTATTCGATTGTGGTGATTGCCGAAGGAATTGAAAAACCAGAAGGCGTTTCTGCTGCTCGACACTTGGCTGAGGCAATTCACACGTATACCGATATCGAAACAAGAGAAACTGTTTTGGGCTATGTGCAACGTGGGGGAAGCCCTTCGCCAATGGATAGAATTTTGGCAACACGCTATGGGGCTCATGCTGCCGATTGTATCGCTAAAGAAGAGTTTGGAGTGATGGTGGCAATTAAAGACAATGAACTCACAACGATTCATCTTTCGGAAGTGAGCGATAAATTAAGCTTAGTTACTCCAAATAACTCACTTATCGAGCAAGGTCGACGAATGGGTGTTTCTTTTGGTGATGAGTATTTATAGATAACGAATCGAACACAAAAAAAGAGGTGAATTACACCTCTTTTTTTATTTCGCTATTCGTAGGCAAATCCTTAATGCTCTTTAATATTGTCTCGTAGCTTGCCGAACCACAATTAAACAGCACATCAACGATGCTTAGATTGGCTTGAAATCCAAATTTATGGTCGAACACTTGCCCATAGGCTAATGCTTCAAAATGAGAGTCGAACTGATTTTTATCTTCTTTAGGATGCATGAACTCACGCAAATTATCGCCCGAATCACTGAAAAGCTCAAAATCGTTAGTCAACTGCATGGAGGGGCAAATCTCCAAGATATTCAAAATACAGTGCAAAATATCTTGATTAAAGTCGAGTAGATAACTGTATTTTTTCTCAAAGAATGGGCGGAAATCATCAGCGAGTATTTCAAAGAAAGGTGTAGAATTATAGGCCGAAACAATGGCATTCCAATGCTTGTGCTGCCAAGGCGTTTCATACTCAATCTTAACATCTTTCATGAGTTGTTTTGAATTGCTCTTAATCACCGGAATGCTAAGCGATTCTAAACCGTTTGCTCCAAGAATAACACAACGATTCCGAAATGTTTGCTTCGGAAAACTTTCAAATGCTTCAACCCAAATGTGTTCATACATTAGAAACTTACTGATGTATTGCACTGAAGGCAGATAAGCAGAACTTAGCAAGACGGCAGGCTTACAAATCGGTATCATCGAATATTGTTTTTTCAATATCTTGATTAATTCTCACACCATCGGGATTCTTGCTGATTATATCGGTTTTATTGTCGGCGGGAGTAGCCACTCTGATTAATTCTTTCAGACTGTTAAGTTCCTTTGTGAGGCTCTTTATTTTTGATTGCTTTTTCCAATTTCGAGGGAACATAATGCCAACGCCGATAACTATTCCAAGAACCACACAACAAAAAATGGTGAGCGCCAATGGAACCTGCGTGATTGTCCAAAAGATGATATCAATATCTACTGGTTGTGGATTCTGCAAAGTGAAAATGAGCAGTAATAAAGCTAGGGCGAAAAGGATAATAATGGAGAACATCATATTTGAATAATTTTATAGCAAAAGTAGCACACTCATTGAGGTGCCACTTGTGCTATTTATATTAATTTACACTTGAGAAAGCTCGTTTCCAACGAATGTTGAATGGGAATGTTTTATCCTTATCGAGCGACATCCAGATAAAAACAGCTTTACCAACAACATGGTCTTCAGGCACAAATCCCCAATATCTAGAATCGGCTGAATTGTGACGATTATCGCCCATCATCCAATAATAATCCATGGCAAATGTGTAGCTCGTTGCGCGATTGTTATCAATGAATATCTCACCATCAATCACTTCTAATTGATGATTTTCATAAGCATGAATGATGCGCTCATAGAGTGGCAGATTGCCCGTGTTCAATTCAATAGTTTCTCCCTTTTTTGGAACATAAATCGGACCATAATTATCAACATTCCAAGTGAAATTTGCACTAAACGGGAAGGTGTTTTTATCCCGATTGTTTTTCGGAATAATTATTGGGTTCACCTCTGCAACATCGGGGATAGCCTGCAATTTCGCAACCATCTCTTTGGTGAGCGGAAACACATATTGACCATCACCATAGTTTCCTCGATCGGATATCGAAATCCCGATTGATTCGAGTGTCTTATCGCGTAGCGTAGCGGCATTCTTGGTTTTAACGTGGTAGTTTAACTGCACACCATTGAAGGCTTCCTGTTGGCTATCATTTACATAAAGCTGACCATCAATGAGCTCTAGCTTATCGCCTGGAACTCCAACACATCGCTTAATGTAGTTTTCGCACTTGTCGGTGGGGCGGACTAAGATTTTTCCAAAGGTTTTGGTGTCGTTGTTTACTCGTTGCCAGCCTAGTTCTCTCACTAAAGCATAGTAACTTTGTTGAGGGAAATTGCTCGCCACGGTGTCGCCTTCAGGAAAGTTAAACACAACCACATCATTTCGCTTAATTGAGCCAAAGCCTTTCATTCTGCGATAATCGTTTTGGATTAAAGTTGAAAAAGAAGGCGTGTTTTGTGTCATCGGCATGGTGTGATGCACAAAGGGAAACGATAGCGGTGTTTCAGGAACACGAGGTCCATAAGAGGTTTTGCTCACAAACAGAAAGTCGCCAATCAACATCGATTTCTCCATAGAAGAAGTGGGGATGGTGTAGGCTTCAATGAAGAAACTTCTGATGAATGTAGCTGCAATCACCGCAAAGATGATGGCGTCGATCCATTCAACAACTTTCGTTTGTTTGCCTTGTGGTGGGTTTTTCTTTTTCCAGAATGCCCAATGCACTTTTTGAGTAATGTAAATGTCGAAGATTACGGCTAGCCCAATGAGCCACCAATAAGAACCTAACCAAATCACCCAAAGCAGATAGGCAAGAGCAACAAGGATAAATTTAAACCATTTGTTTCGGAATATTGCTAGCATGTTATTTTAAGTTTAAAAGGTCGTTCATTGATAAAATTCCTTTCTTGCCCACCGAATATTCCGCAGCGATTACTGCTCCTAGGGCAAATCCATGGCGCGATTTAGCACTATGCTCAATCATGATATGGTCAACATCTGATTCATATTTGATGCGATGTATTCCTGGAACTTCACCTTCTCTGATGGCTTCAATGTGCATTTCTGTTGAATCGTTAGCCTCGCCAAGTGTCCAGCTGTTTTTAGGATAGTTCTCGAATAATCCTTCGGCTAAAGTGATTGCAGTTCCGCTTGGCTCGTCGAGTTTGTGAATGTGGTGCACTTCTTCCATGCTCACATCATAGCCTTCTTTGCCGTTCATGAGTTTTGCCAAATGCTTGTTGAGCGCAAAGAAAAGATTAACGCCTAAACTGAAATTCGAGGTGTAGAAAAATGCCCCATCATGTGCTTTCATTTGTGCCAACACCTCGTCATATTGTGCCAACCATCCGGTAGTGCCACTCACCACAGGAACGCCAGCTTCAAAGCAAAGTTTATAGTTAGAAACAGCTGATGCTGGAATGGTAAATTCAATGACTACATCGGCTTTCTTTAAATTTTCAATGGTTAAATCATGTTGGTTTGTAACGTCAATGGTCAACACAACCTCGTGTCCGCGACTGAGTGCTATTTGCTCGATGGTTTTTCCCATTTTGCCATATCCGATTAGAGCTATTCTCATTTGTTTTAATTTTGGAGGCATTTGATGTTCGTGCCTATTAATATATATATAATTTTTACAAATATAGCAACATCTGTTGAAGCAAAGGGCGTTTTAAGATTTTTTCGATTAATTGACGTGTTTTTTTTACTCAAAGAAGTGATATTAGCTTGTTTTTTTGTGTTTTTCTTGGGCTACTTTCTTTGCTTTTACTAATTTTGTAGTCGTGAAAGAAGATAACTTTCGCTAAAATTTTAAAGATTTCTTTTATGCAAAAAGTTTTAACAGCAGCACTTGTTTGTGCTTCAACAATCATGACATCTTGTTCTACAAAATCAGTGCGTGAAAATCCGTTTCTATCCGATTACAACACGCCTCATCAAATTGCGCCTTTCGAGCAAATTCAAGTTTCCGATTATCTGCCTGCTTTTGAAAAGGGTAGAGAAGAACATAATGCAAACATTCAGCAAATTATTGCTAGTGCCGATGAACCAAGTTTCGAAAACACCATCTTAGGCATTGAATATAGTTCGCCTTTGCTCGATAAAGTGGCGATAGTGTTCTACAATCAAACCGGTTGCAACACCAACGATAGCTTGCGTGCGGTGGCTGCTGAGTTGGCTCCAATCATGTCGGCACACTATGATGCCATTAACATGAATGCCGATTTGTTTGCCAAGGTGAAAGCGGTGTATGACAATCGTGCAAACTTCAATTTAAATGGCGAGCAAACAATGCTTCTCGAAGAAACATATAAAGGTTTTGTGCGTTCGGGTGCTTTGCTGAACGAAGAAAGTAAAAAGCAATTAAGCAAGATAAATCAAGAGCTTTCATCGTTGAGTTTGAAATTCGGCGAAAATGTTTTGGCCGAAACAAATAACTATGAAATGCTTGTCGATTCAGCTGCTCAGTTAGTCGGATTGCCCGAAGCGGTTATTGCAAAGGCGGCGGCAACAGCAACAGAAAGAGGTCATGAGGGTAAATGGCTTTTCACTATTCAGCGGTCGAGCTGCGATCCTTTCTTAGCGAATGCCGAAAACCGAGCTTTGCGCGAAAAACTCTACATGGCTTATATTAATTGTGCCAATAACGACAACGAGTTCGACAATAAAAAGATTGTGGAACAAATGGTTAATCTGCGAATTGAAAAAGCAAATTTGTTGGGCTATAAATCCTATGCTGCCTATGTGCTTGAAGAAAACATGGCTGGCAATGATTCAACTGTCTATGCGAAGTTGAAAAGCATTATGGAGAAATCGACTAAAGTAGCTAAACAAGAATTGACCGACATGCAAGCTATTGTTGATGCCGAGGGTGGAAATTTCAAAATTCAAGCATGGGATTGGGCTTATTACACTGAAAAGGTGCGCAAGCAAAAGTTCGACTTAAATGCCACCGATCTAGCGCCTTACTTTGAACTAAACAATGTGGTGAAAAGTGCTTTCTTCACCTTAAATAGTCTTTATGGTTTGCAATTTGTGCCAACCGATAGCCTGCCTCTTCCTCATCGCGATGCGAAAGCTTTTGAAGTGAAAGAAGCTAATGGCGATTTCGTGGGCGTGCTTTATTTAGATTTCTTTGCACGCGAAAGCAAACGTGGCGGTGCTTGGATGGGCGCTTATCGAAAACAGCAAATTAAAGATGGTGAATTTATATATCCGATAATTACAACATGCTATAACTTCTCGAAACCTATCGAGGGGCAATCGGCGCTCATTTCTTTCGATGAAGCGACCACCATTTTCCATGAATTGGGGCATGCCATGCATGGTTTGCTCTCAAAATGCCAATATAACTCCTTGTCGGGAACATCGGTGGCGCGCGATTTCGTGGAATTGCCTTCGCAGATGCTTGAACACTGGGTGAGCGAACCAGAGGTGATGAACGTCTATGCGAACCATTATCAATCGGGCGAACCCATGCCTGCTGATTTAAAAGATAAAATGCTTAATAGTATCACCTTTAATCAGGGTTTTATGACTACCGAATATTTGGGTGCTGCACTCCTCGATATGGACTATCACACGCTCACATCGCCAATGACTATGGGGGTTCGCGAGTTTGAAAAACAATCGAATGCGAACATGCAATTACTTCCCGAAATAACAAATCGATACCGAAGTACTTATTTCTCGCACATCTTTGCAGGTGGATATTCAGCTGGCTATTATGCTTATATTTGGGCTGCAATTCTCGATTCCGATGCCTTTGCTGCTTTCAAAGAAAATGGTATCTTCAATGCTGAAACTGCCTCGAAATTCCGTGAAAATGTTTTGCAAAAAGGGGGAACCGAAGAACCAATGAAACTATATAAAGATTTCAGAGGTGCAGAACCCAACGAAAAATATTTACTAGAAGATAGGGGATTGTTGGATTAAAAATATCCATGAAAGGCGTGCAAGACGCTAATAAACTGAGTTTCGGATAAGCTTTCACCACCTGATTTATTTCAAAAATAACGGAACAACCTGAGGCAAAACCTTATCCGAAACTCAGGTTAATAAATAAACCAACGGGAAGATGCTATTGTGAAAATGAGGCATCTTCCCGTTGTTTTTTTTTCTCCAAGAATGTGTCGACTTTATTCGTGCCACAGTTTTAAGTTGTCGCGGTTGTTGGTTCTCAATCGCCATTCTTTTGGGTAGTAATTATTGTATCGTGAACCTAAACCTTTGATAAATCCTAAAGGAACATCTTTGAATGTCATGACTTGCCAAGATTTAGGCACATTGTTAAGCTCCGGATTTTCTTTAGCCAAGAATTGGAGCGCCTCGGCATGCGATAATTCACTCTTTGAGAAAGCCTCGGACTTTAGCACGGTTGAGAAACTTAATTCCGACTCGGGGTTAAAACTGTTTTTTATGCAAGAAGCAAGGGGAGTGCCAAACTTAGTGATGTTTATCATCTTTTGCAGTAACGAAATTTCTTTCACCCAATTTTTTTGACAGAAAGATATTTGCTCTTTATGCTGAAAAATCAGAAAGTCATCGCTGTTGTTCAGCCAATCAGTGGGGTAGTCTTTTGCCGAGGTGAAAATTATTCTATCTTTTTTTGAGAAGCGAATTTCATGTTCGGCTGTGGTTTTTCGGAGTAAGGCAATGAAAAAACCTTCGCCGCCCACTTTGTGCGGTAGAAATCGGTAGCCAAAAGTGTTTTGGTGCTCTATTTCATCGATATTCCATGATGAGGATAGGGGAATGCGAATGCTTTCAAAGCCAAACTCACGGCACAACCACGCCATGTTTTCTTCATTTTCGCCCGGATTGAATGTGCAGGTGCTATAGATTAAGTATCCACCTTCTTTCAAACAAGGAATGCTGTCGGACAAAATGCGCTGTTGACGAACTTCGCACAATTGGGTGTTATCAATGCTCCATTCGTTCATGGCGTTTGCATCGCGGCGAAATAGTCCTTCACCAGAGCAGGGGGCATCGATAAGCAGAACATCGAACATGCCATTGGCGTTGGCAAATTGCTTGGGATCGCTATTGCTAATGATGTGATTGGGCAATCCCCATTTGGTGAGATTTTCGTGTAGAATGGGAACTCTCGATTTAATAAGTTCGTTCGCTACAAGTAAATCGCTTGGTTTTATCAAGCTGTTTAGCTGTGTCGATTTTCCTCCGGGAGCAGCGCAAAGGTCGAGAACTAATTGGGGTTCGCTACTTTCAATTTGTTTGAAAATCTGTTCAAGAAACATCGAGCTAGCCTCTTGCACGTAGTAGGCTCCGGCGTGCCACAGTGGGTCGAGCGCAAAATTTGGTCGCTCGTTCAACACGAAAGCGTTTTTGCACCACGCAACGGGAGAACATTCCGTTTGGAAGTTGTGTTTGGCGGTGTTTAATCGAATGCTTGTTTGGGCGTGATGTTCTAAAGCCGCTAAGAAGAGTGAGGCTTCATGCTTGAATTGTTTTTCAATTCGTGCGATAAAATCGCTTGGGCATTGCAGGGGCGAAGAGTTCATGCGTTGAGGTGCTTGATTTTAGGGATAAAAAAAGTTAGCAGATTTATAATCGGCTAACTTTGATATGAGTTATGAAGGTGCAAATTATTTGATAAGCACCCAAGCTTCAGGATAATCTGATTTTAGTTTTTCGCACATGCGAAGTGTTGTGTTCAAATCATTAGAAGAGAAAATAGATACACGATTAAACTCCATGTTTAATCCACGTTCGCGTTGAACGATGATTGCACTAAGTTCTTTTTCTGCTAATTGTTTCACATAAGCTTCAGCAAGTTGATGAGATTCAAAACTACCCAAAACCACAAAATATTTATGATTTGCATTTAAATCTGATGCAACCACTGGTGCGCTAGAAGTGTGTGAGTTAACATTATTCACTTCATATTCGTATTGAAAATTAGTTGAGTCAGTTGCGATTGAATCGGTCAGCGTGTCTGTTGGTGTCACTTGGACTTCCACCGCTTTGGGTTCAATTTTCTTTTTACATCCAACTGTTCCTACAATTAGAATGATAGCTAGCAGGCTGAAATAGACAGCTGTTTTCTTATTTCCTTTTTTTGTTTCAAGTGTATTCATTTGTATAGTGTGATGTTTATTTGTTGTAATTGATTGACAAGCTGTGATGTTTCGCATCATAGATATTTCACAAAAGTAAATAATATTAACTATATATGCAAATATATTTGATTTTTTTTAATCCATGTTGTTTAGTGGTTTTTGGCTGCGTTTCCCTGGGTTGTTGTGTGACGCATGCCATGCGTATCCGTGCGTGATTGTGGGCGGTAATGCGGTAATGCGGTAATGCGGAATTCCAACCCAGCGTTCCCAGCCCCATTCAGGGCTAATAAGATGTCGTCGCGCTGCGACTGGAACACAGGGTTAATGTGATAAAGCGATAATGGGTTAATGGGTTAATGCGTTAATGTGATTACAAGGGGCGCTAGCCCTATGGTCTTTATAGGAAGCAATAGTACAACCCAGCCATAGGGGCATCGCCCTGCGGTCTTTGTAGTTAATGTGATAATGGGTTAATGCGGAATTCCAACCCAGCTGTTCTCAGCCCCATTCGGGGCGGCATCTTATTAGCCCCAGATTTCAATCTGGGGGAATAAACACGTGCATCCACATGAGTGCCGTAGGTACGACACCATTTGGGCGTGAATGCCATGCGGGTTTAATTGCCATTCGGAAAAATACAATCGAACATTTGCGATACATTATATATACATCCACATTTCATGGTTTTCGTTTCCCGTGATGCCATGAGACGTAAAGCACCCCAACAATATATGAATATGGTCTTTATGTCCTCTTTCGCACCTGCCGGCGCTTTGTTGATGCTTGTCCGTCAACATAGTGCGATGCACCATGCTACTATCTTCGAGCCCTATCGGGCTTATCCAGCGCAAACCGACAAGTCGCTCGAAACATTTGCAAACCTTAGCATGGGAGCAAGTCCTATCGGGCTTATCCAGCGCAAAACTTCAAAACATCATCAAATTATACAAAACATGCAACCATGTAATCATCCCGAATGGCAATCCGAAACTGCGGATAGACGTAACGTAGAGACGCATTTCATGCGTCTCCGTGCGTGAATGTGGTTCGGGTGGGGTGGGATTGATTTAAATACGGTGCGATATTATAATTACGAATTTCATGGTGTCTTACTAACGTCACTAGGATTAGTTTCGCATTGTATCCCCACACTGAATTGTGGGGAAAATGATCCGTCGTAGCGCTGCGACTAGAACGGAACGCCATT
>JBKEAC010000005.1:0-43453 GCA_047971925.1 Mangrovibacterium sp. | reverse complement strand
GCTTGGCTGCTATTGTCTTAGAAACTCCTTCTTTGATTGCCGATTTGGTTGATGTGTGTGTTGATGTTGATGACTCGGATGGGAATTGGCGTGCGGCATGGTTGCTGAATAAGGTGCAAGAAGAAAATCCGATTTTGTTGCAAGCTTATTCGTCTCGGCTGATTGATTTCTTCATTCATCGTTATGCTGAATGTTCCGATGGTTTGTTGCGCTGCTTGTTGCGCTGTGTTATTGCGCTTGATTATCGGGAGGACTTGTGTGTGCCGTTGCTCGATACGTGTACTAATATTTATAAGAAACAGAAGTATGGTAAGGGCTTGCGTGTTAATGCGATGAAAGTTATCGGTAATGTGGTGTGCATTTATCCTGAACTGGCAGTGGAGTTTATTCCTGAATTTGAATTGCTTGCCACGCATGATGAAAAATCAATAGCTGCTGCTGCTCGAAATCAGTTGAAGGAAATCAAGCGAAGGCAGAGGAGTAAATTACCCCATTAGTTCATTGGTTGCCCCCCCCTTTATGACCTAGCAAATGCAATTAGTGGGTCGTAATTATTATCGTCGGCTGCTCGAATTGATTTCAAGTAGTTTGTTCTCGTATTGGAAGATTCTGACAAGCTGTTAGCCCCCCACGTAAAAACATCCTGCTTAAATAGTTTCTCAATGATAATATCTGCAATATATCGGCTGTGTCTTCCGTTGCCGTTAGGAAAACAATGTATGCTCACTAAACGATGTTTAAAGCGAATGGCAATTTCATCAGGACAATAAGTTGAATTGTCAATCCAATACAGAACATCATCACAGAGATTTCGCAGTTCAATGGAAATTAAAAACTTATCGACCCCAATGTTTTTATTCGTTTTTCGAAATTCACCAGCCCATTTCCATACATTTCCATACATCCGCTTATGCATGTTGCAAATAAAAGCTTCACTAAACACTTGTGTCGGACTAAATTTCTTGCTAAATGCCCATTGCAAAGCTTCTTCTATATTCAATTGTTCAAATTCATCAAGCTCCGATTTTGTTGAAATGGTTTCAATTAGCAAGCCTTCTTTTTCATCTTCATCAATTGGTGTTTGCCCGTCGATGTATTTCAATTCTAATCCCATAGCGCTTTGGGCATTTCATTTTTGATGAGTATTGTCCGTTCGTCAATCGCTTTGTCTATTCGCTCTTTGGAATTTTCTTGATCTTCAAGTTTCATGCTATTCGATGTGCGAGAAACAATTTGCATAGCTAATTCTCTAGCTTTTCGTTCTATTAACTCTTCCAGTGTACCACTTTTAGGAACGACAGCATAAACAACTTTCATGTCTAGTGCAGAGGCTACCTCATTGAGATTTCGAATACTGATATTTCCATCTCGTTCTCTAGTTTCTATTCCTTGAATAGCTTGTTTTGATATCGATAGCTTATCTGCTAACTGCTGCAAGGATATGCCTAACGCTTGGCGTATGTTTCTAATCCACCCCGTAGGAGGAGGGACTATATTGGAGCTAGGGTAAAAACCTTGCAGCTTTCGATCTAGTTGTTCAAGTTGTAGTTTGCGCTTGTCCATGTGCTCTTACTTTTCGTTAGTGGCACAAAAGTAAAGCTATAGATTGACAAATGCAAATTAAAAGTTAATCTATAGCTTTACTTTTTGGTGTGGAAAGTAAAGCTATAGATTGACAAGTATGAATTTAGTCTCCTGAATCAATCCATTTTGTGGAATCTAGTTCAAGCATGATGAAAAATCAATAGCTGCTGCTGCTCGAAATCAGTTGAAAAAAATACGTAAATTGAGCTTTAATTCCAACTAAAACTAGAGATAAATATTATTTTTGTAAAAAAACTCGTTCCTATAATCTTAAAATAAACTCCTCCGCAGAAAGTAAAGATAAGCAGAGTGTAGCGAATTAGCTGAACCAGCGTTCGTTACACTCTGTTTTGCTTTGTATTGCAAGAGGCTGAAAAGCATATTTAGGCAGAACACAGCAGGAGTTTCGTTACTATCCCGTTACTTGGATAACGATGTGAATTTTTTGCTAATAGGTTTTTATTCAGTGTTTTGCGTAGTTTTGCATGCCATCAGATAACTCAATGATAACTAATTTTGTAACCAGAAAAAACATTGAGTTATGAGGTCAACATTTAAGATTTTATTCTACGTAAAGAAAGGCAGTGAGAAACCCAACGGAAACCTGCCTTTGATGTGCCGTATCACTGCGGACGGCGAAGTTAAACAGTTTAGCTGCAAAATGGATATTCCGCTCCGACTGTGGGATGTGAAGAACAACCGTGCGCAGGGAAAGAGTGCGGAAGCGCAGAAAATCAATCTCGCAATCGACCGTATCCGTGTGGATATAAACCGCCGTTATCAAGAGTTGATGCAGGCGGACGGCTATGTTACTGCAACCAAGTTGAAAAACGCCTATCTCGGTATTGGTGTAAAACAAGAAACACTACTGAAGCTGTTTGAACAGCACAATGCCGAGTTTGAGAAGAAAGTAGGTTACAGCAGGGCGCAGGGTACTTTCGTTCGCTATCGCACCGTCTGTAAACACATTCGGGAGTTTCTTTCCTTTACTTACCGCAGGGAAGATATACCACTCAAAGAGTTAAGCCTGACATTTATCAACGATTTTGAGTACTTCCTTCGTGAAGAAAAGAAATGCCGTACCAATACCGTGTGGGGATATATGATTGTATTGAAGCATATTATTTCCATTGCACGGAATACAGGCTTATTGCCGTTCAATCCTTTTGCGGGATATATCAACAGCCCCGAAAGCGTGGATAGGGGGTATCTGACAGAGGAAGAAATACAAACGCTGATAGAAACTCCGATGAAAAACAAAACATACGAGTTAGTGCGCGACCTCTTCATTTTTTCGATTTTTACGGGCTTGGCGTATGCGGATGTAAAAAAGCTCACAACCGACAACCTGCAAACGTTCTTCGATGGCAACCTGTGGATTATTACTCGCAGGCGGAAAACCAACACCGATTCCAACATCCGACTATTGGATGTTCCCAAGCGGATAATAGAGAAATACAAAGGCTTAACGGGAAATGACCGTGTTTTTCCCGTTCCAAGCAACAGTTGTTGCAACGAGAAGCTAAAAAAGATAGGCAAACAATGCGGTATCAAGACACGGCTGACCTATCATGTTAGTAGGCACAGTGCAGCTACGACTATCCTATTATCGCATGGCGTACCCATCGAAACCGTGAGCCGTATTCTCGGACACACCAATATAAAGACTACACAGATATACGCCCGAATTACCAACCAAAAGATAAGTCGGGATATGGAAACCCTTTCGCAGAAGTTGGAGGGTATGGAAAAGAATATCTGCGAAGTTATCTAAACTCAGTCGGCACACTGCACCCACTATACTTAGTGTAATGGGTGCAGCCACCAAAGGAAGTATCAACGCTGCTATCAGTTTAACCGCAGCTACCTCAATGGGCTTTTTAATAAAAGCCGTAGCTTATTAGGGCATTTTTTTACGCTCTCGTTTCACTCTCACTAAAAATGCCCCAATAAGCCGATGGGCTTCGCCCCTCTGGACACCCCTTTGGCGGTCTTTTCGACCGCAGTCGGCAAGCCGACCTCACAAAATCAAAGTCAATAATTAAAGCTAAAGAATATGGGATTTGTCGTACTACATATACAGAAACCGAAAGGAAACGATGCACGGACTTCGGCACATATTGAGCGGACGGTCAACCCTGCCAATGCCGACCAGAACCGCACTTGTCTGAACGAAAGGCTGATTGAGTACCCCGATGGGGTAGAGAACCGCACTCAGGCAATACAGCACCGCATTGAGAATGCAGGAATAACCCGTAAGATAAGAGATAACCAAGTAAGGGCATTGCAGATTATGCTTTCGGGAACGCATGAAGATATGCTCCGCCTACAATCGGCAGGAAAATTGGATGAATGGTGCAGGGATAATATCGAATGGCTGCAAGATACGTTCGGAAAAGAGAATGTAGTATCAGCCGTATTGCATTTGGACGAAAAGACACCACATATCCACGCAACGGTTGTTCCTATCGTTCAGGGAGAGAGAAGAAAGGCGGAAGCCGAGAAGAACAACGGCAAAAAGAAATACCGCAAAAAAGCGAAAGATACCGTCCGTCTTTGTGCCGATGATGTGATGACGCGCGATAATCTGAAACAGTTTCAAGATACATACGCCGAGAAGATGCAAAAATACGAATTGTCGAGGGGCATCAAAGGCTCGGATGCAAGGCATATCTCCACACCTCAATACTATCGGGAACTCCACGCACAGAACGAGGAGCTGAAAGAAAATATCGTTGCACTGCAAGAAGAGCAGCAAGAGGTTTACGACAAAACGCGGGATTTATACGACCGCAAGGACGAAGCGCAGGAGAAATTTCTCAATATGCACGACCATACCCAAAAGAAAGAAACGGAAGTAGCCGACCTTGAAACCCGTATACAGCAGCTAAAGCAGGATTACGAGCCATATAAAGCACAGGATGAATTGAATGCCATAAACAAATATTTCCCGATGATGGAAGAACAGATGCGGATTGTGGGACTATGCGAGCAAATCGGGCTAGTTTTTGATTCCATCCGTGCATTATTATTCGGTCAGACCCTTTCAGGTAATTCGATAAAATTCTACTCTCCGGAACATAAACAACATTTCGAGGCGAAAGACATTCAACTGAAGATAGAGAAAGAGCCTGACGACCCCAGCAAGCTCCGCCTAAATCTCAATGGGCAGAATATCATCGACTGGTTCAAACAGAAATCCCAAGAACTGAAACAATCGGTAAGGCCGCATATTAAGCCCCCTGCAAAACCAATTATAGGTCAAAACAAGAGTTTTAAGCGATAATACGGGCTGTCTCCTAAATATTTGCTAAATTTGTCCGCGCATAGATTATTATATAAATACAGAGCATCAATAAAAGAAAAGAGAGAGGACATTAAAAGATTTTTTTTCAAAATCTACTTTGACTTCAGGACAAAGTTCTCTTCTTGAAAAGTTGGAGAACTTTCTTTCCGACAATTCAACTTGTTTTTTGCTAAAAGGTTATGCTGGGACAGGAAAAACCTTTATGATGAAAGGGCTTACTGATTTTTTGACTGAAAGTAAAAGAAGTTTTAGGATAGCCGCACCGACAGGACGAGCGGCAAAAGTTATTTCGCAAAAGACAAAACACAAGGCTTGTACTATTCACAAAACAATTTATTCAAGCAAAGAACTCAAAGAGTTTAAAATCAAAGATGAAGACGGAACAGAAACTTTCAAATTTTACTTTGAAATCAAAATAAATGACGACCCAAGCAACACCGTTTACATTATTGACGAATCGTCAATGATTTCAAATGTTTATTCGGAAGGCGAATTTTTTAGATTTGGTTCGGGCTTTTTGCTTAAAGACCTTATCAAGCACATCAACTTTGACAACAACGACCACAACAAAAAAATAATTTTCATTGGCGACAACGCACAGTTGCCACCTGTAAATATGAATTTTTCGCCAGCACTTGACGGAAAATACTTGCAAGAAAATTGCGGAATTGTTTCAAACGAATTTGAATTGACCGAAGTTGTAAGACAAAAAGCAGACAGCGGAATACTTCACAACGCAACAAAAATTCGTCAATCTTTAAAAGAAAACATTTTCAACAAGCTTGACATTGAAACAGATTTTAAAGACATCAACAAAATAAAATATGAAGAATTGTTACCGAAATATTTACAAGCCTGCAACAATACAATAGACGAAGAAACCATAATTATAGCTTACTCAAATTCAGCCGTAAAAGGTTACAACGACTTTGTGAGAAATCACTTTTTCCCAAATCAAAAAACAATTACAGTTGGCGACAAAGTAATTTTATTGAGCAATAACTACAATTATCCGCAAATGGAATTGCTGAATGGTGATATTGGTTTTGTTGTAGAAATTTCGCCAACAACCGAAAACAGAATAATTCCGCTAAAACGAAAAAACAGCAAAAACGTAGTTGAAGAAATAAATGTTCCGCTAACTTTTCGGAATGTTACAATTATTTTCACAGACGAGGATTTTAAAAAACACAATATTGAATGTAAAATAATTGAAAACTTGCTCTACTCACATCACAGAGATTTGAGTTCAGACGAATTGAAAGCACTTTACATTGATTTCAAAATCCGAAATAAAAATTTAAAAACAGGAACGCAAGCGTTTAAAGACGCTTTGAGGAGCGACAAATATTTTAATGCTCTACGCATAAAATTTGGTTATGCAATCACTTGCCATAAAGCACAAGGCGGAGAATGGACAAATACATTTTTGAATTGCAAAACTTCAATGGGTTATTTCAACTCAAGTTATTTCCGTTGGCTTTATACAGGAATTACAAGGGCAAAAGAAAACTTATTTACGCTTGACGAACCGCATTTTAGCATTACAAGCAATATTCAACCGCCAAAAAATGAAAACATAAAACCAAGAGAAGATATTCTTGTGCTAAGCACAGAAATTGTAGAAATAGAATTGCCATTTGATTTTTCAAATCAAATAACTTTTGTAACACACATTTATCTTACAATTAGCGAATGTTTGAAAGATGGAAATATAAATATCAGTGATATTCGCCACACAAGTTACTTGGAACATTATACGTTTTCACAAGGCAATGAAATTGCTATTTTCAAAATTCACTACAACGGACAAAATAAAATTACGAGAATAGAAAAGCCAGCAAATTCAACAGAATTTATTGAAAGTGTTTATGTAAAACTTACTAATCTTCAAAATAAGACAATTATAATCGCAGAATCCGAAACAACCGAAACAAAATTTGAATTTGAGCAAGCATTTCAAAAAGAGTTTTACGAAAATTTAAAGGCAAAATTAGAACCGTTCAATTTTCAAATTGCTAAAATTGAGCACAAACAATATCACGAAATTTATGAAATAAAGAAAAGCGGATTTACAGCGACATATAAATTTTGGTATGATGGAAAATTTAAGTTCAAAAAAACAGAACTCATTCCAACAAGAACAACAGGTTTGGCAGAAGAAATTAACGAACTTTTATTAGAAAAAATATCTTGATATGGACTCTAAAGCCGTTTTTGAATTACGAAATGAAGCCAAAGATTTATCAGGCATTGAGAAACTGAATAAATTGAACAAGGCTTTAGGCATTGCAAGAAATTTGTATTCGGAAGAACCCGATGAAGAATGGATGCAAAAGGCATTTGCTTGGGTTCTTATTGATTTGTGTAAATATTACATAGCAGACAGAAACTTAAACCAAGCGGGAATTTGTTTCAGGGAACTTAACGCAATAGATTTTCAAGATTACAAAGATGAAATAATTGAAAATCAAAAAAGCTTTCTCCGCCCAAAGATTGATACAAACTACTCTGAAATTCAAAAAGCAGAAGAACTAAGCAAAAATGGAAATAATAAAGAAGCATTAGCGATTTTTAAAAATCTAATTTCTCAGAACAGGCTTACAGAACTTCATCATGAATCTTACGGTTGGATAATTTACAGATATATAAAAGCAGAGGAAAGCAATCTTTCATCTGTTGAAGTACGTACGTTTTTGAGAGATTATATGAATTTAAGGAATGAAAGACCGTCAATGCTTCATTCTATGATTTTAAATTTTGCGTTAAACTATTCAAAAACACACAAAGACTTTAAATTCTACAATTTTTTCCTATTATGGAATCCTGACAACCTTCGTTATGAAGATTTGCACAATGGATATAAAGACGGAAAAGATATTCCTTCGCTTATTTCACGCATTTGCAGAGAGTTTGTAAACTCAAATACAGAATTGAATATTGAAGAACTTTTAGACAAAATTAACCTTAGCAAAGACACCGTTTTAGACTTTTTCAAAGAAACATTTTTTTGGAATGTTTTCAATGCTCACAAGGAAAACAGATTTTCCGACTTATGGAGTTTATTTGAGCTGTACAATAACAATTATTCCAAATACGGACAATCAAAATGGCATTCCGAAATTCTAAATCTTGCAGAAAGATTTATGAAAGAAAATGACGAATGGCGTTTTCTCAACTTTTTCAAAAATTGGAATCCTGAAAATTTGAGAAGTGACGATTGGAAGGAGGCCCAGAAAGAGGAGAACACTTACAAACCATTAGCAATAAAGGCAATTAAAAAGGCTTTTGAAAATTTGAAAACTCAAACATCTGAACAAAATTTAACTTGGCTTATTCAACCCTATAAAAAAGCAACAAAATTATTTCCCGATGATGAGTGGTTATTGAGAGAAAAAGCATTGCTACATTTCAAAAACAACGAATTAGAATTGTCAATTAAAATATACAAACAACTTGTTTTGGAACTTGCCAACAAACATTATGTTTGGCAAGAGTTTTCAGACTGTATAATATCGAATAATAATCTGAAAATCGGAATGTTGTCAAAAG
The DNA here is from genome assembly GCA_047971925.1 of Mangrovibacterium sp. Lineage (GTDB taxonomy): Bacteria > Bacteroidota > Bacteroidia > Bacteroidales > Prolixibacteraceae > JBKEDC01. Next base: position 35,010 of record JBKEAC010000005.1, on the reverse strand, counting down.
CATTGACTTTAGAAAAAAACGAAGATTTTTTAGGCGATATTCATTTAGATTTAGCAAAAGTGTTAATTGAAGAGAATTTATTAGAAAATTCACTTATAGAACTTGAAGCATACAAGAAACACAGAGAAGCAAAAGGTTGGAAATTGTCGCCAAGTTTTGAAGAATTATATCAAAAAGCAAGTCCAGTTAAACAAAGTTTAAAAGACAATCGAGAACTATACAAAAAATACATCCCTTTTGCTGAAAACTTCGCTTATTCAGATTTTGATTGGACAGAGGTTGTTTTGGTTGATAAATGGAAAGACGATAAAGGAAAAGAACGTTTGACTTTTACTGACGGTAAAACAATAGAATTTGCAATTAGCAAAAATCGTTTTGAAATATTGAAACAATCCGAATTAGGACAAATTTTAAAGTTTAAACTTCACAAGCAAGAAATTGAAAAAGTAATTGAAAATAAGTTTTCTTGGTATGGAAAAAACGTTATTACAGAATACAAGTACACTCCACTTGTTGTGGAGAAATCAGAAAAGAAATATTGGGGAATTTTAGAAGACACTTTTGCTATTGTTGATTACATCAACAAAGAAAAAAACATCATTCACGCAATTACAACAGAAAACAAAGAAGTGTTTTTCCCTCAAATAAAACCTGAAATACAAATTGGAGATTTTATAACAGCAAAAAGTTACATCAAAAAAGTAAAAGACGAAAACAGGACGGAATTGCGACAAATTCAGAAAATTGACAAAGGTTCTGTTCTCCCCAAATTTCAAACTCAAATTGCAATTATTGATGGAGTGAACGAGCAAAAGCAATTATTTCACTTTGTAATTTCGTCCAAGTTGCAAGGAATTGTCAAATTCACAGAGACAAATCTAAGACCAAACGAAGGCGATTTTATCAAACTTTCATTTGCTACAAAAACGGATAAAGACAGAAAATTAAGAATAAAAATCTTGTCTATTGAGCTAACAGAAGAAGCAAATCCAAACTTACGAAAGGATATTACAGGAATTATGGAAATGAAATACAAAAATTATGATAAAGAAGTTCCTGACTTTGCTTTTATCGGAGATTATTATGTTCCAAAATACCTTTTAGAGAAACATACCATTACTAACGATTGCAGAGTAAACGCAAGGGCAATTTATGCAGGCGACAAATGGAAAGTTATAGAAATTGAAAAAACATAGTGATATCGCTTTTTGGTGGTTCATCGTTTTCTGCTCTGAATATTTAAAATTTTACTTGTTAAAATTTGATCAAATGAACAATTCCTATTTATCTGAACACAAAGGTATATTCCAAGAACGAAACATCAACACCAAGCCCTGCGGGTTTTGCGGAAAATCTCCACACCTCCGCTATGCTTCGGGTAGTATTTTCCGCAAAAGTGTTGCCTTATTCTTTCTTTCCATAAGAAGGGTGTTTATCAGATAAAAAGGAAAAATATATACTTGAAACTCCCCAAAAATTGCTTACCTTTACACCCGAGTTATTTGATGGTATTGCACCGCAAAACGCTGAAATACGCACGGTTACTAAATCGTTACTTCTGAAATTCAAAAACTCTGCAAAAGGTTTATTTCTCAATCGGTTAAGTCAAACTGATGAAAAATTAAAATAAATATTTATGAAGAAGTTATCTTTCGTTTTGGCTATGGTGTTTTCTAGTCTTTCTTTTGTGTGGGCAGCTGAGGATAGAACAGAAACAGAGTCGAGACAGGAAAACATGGCGGCACTGGTGGCAGCCAATCAGCAAACGGTTCAAGCGCTCAATCATTCAGCGGCTTTTCAATCGGCAGAGCAAGCAGTAGGTGCCGATGCAGAAACGCCACTCTTTCAGCAATTCTCATTTATTCCGATGCCGGTGTTGGCGTCGAACCCAGCGAGTGGTTTTATGTTTGGAGTTGCGCCTTCAATGAGCTGGATGTTTGGTGAGCAAGAAACAACAAGTCGTTCGGCACTGATTTCAACCATTCTCTATACAACTAAAAAACAATTTTTATTCTTTATAAAAGCCAATGTGTTTACTAAAGATGATAGTTGGAACATTCTGATGGATTGGCGATACTTTGCTACTTCGCAGCCCACATTTGGTTTAGGAACAGGCCCATCTTCGTCAAAGTTGGCTTATCAATCTAATCCTGAAGGTGCCGATTTTGGTTCGATTGGCTATGATGATTCGAATATTATCAGTGGGGTTGATGATGATTCTCAATTGATGCTATTCGACTATATCCGCCTGCATCAAACGGCTTTGAAGCGCATGGGCGATTCGCGTTATTTCGCTGGATTGGGTTATCACCTCGATTATCATTATAACATCGACGATCAAGCTTTGGATTTAGATACATCGGATGATACGATTACTTATACATCGCGCTATATGTATGCCTCAAGTAAAGGTTTCGATATGGATAAAACGGTGCTTTCAGGGGTTTCATTCAATGCGCTATATGATAGTCGCGACAATCAGAATTTTCCAACTTCGGGTCGCTATGCTTTTGTGAACTTTCGTGTGAATCCGGAGTTCTTGGGTAGTTCGAAAGCTTCATCAACGCTTTGGTTGGAGTATCGCGATTACTTCACGATCGACCAATCACGTCCTCGTCATCTCATTGGTTTCTGGACGTATGGAAATTTTGTTACCTCAGGCGATGTTCCTTATCTTGATTTGCCTGCAATTGGTTGGGATCAATTCGGTCGTTCGGGTAGAGGATTCTCGCAAGGACGTTGGCGAGGAGAAGATTTGTGGTATGGCGAGGTGGAATATCGTTTTCCGCTGCAAAAGACAAAAGACACATTCGGCGGTGTGCTTTTCTGTAATGCAACGTCGGCATCGAGTCGCAGCAATAGCATTGGTTTGTTTGAATATGTAGAGCCTTCGGCAGGTCTAGGTGTTCGCATCATGTTGAACAAGAAAGCGGGCACGAACCTTACTCTCGATTACGGCTTTGGCAGCCGGGGCAGTCATGGATTTTACCTAGCGGTTAATGAAGTGTTCTAACTAAAGCATGCGGAAGTAGAGTAAAAAATTAAAAGGCTGCAAGAATTTATTCTTGCAGCCTTTTAATTTTCGAAAAACTGAGGATTGTTAGAAATCGCAAGGAATGCTATTTACCTGCTAGTTCTTTTAATATTTTGCCGATATCGCTATTCTTCATGATACCCGTGAATTTATCGGCTCCTGGACCGAAAGAGAAAACAGGCACCATTACAGCCGTATGGTCGTTAGTGATGTATTCGCTTTCCACCATTCCCGTTTGCATGTTTCCCCCAATCAGTGCCATTCCACCCGTTTCGTGGTCGGCAGTAACAATAACAAGAGTTTGACCATCTTTTGCTGCAAATTCGAGTGCTTTACCCACGGCTTGGTCGAAATCGAGCATCTCTTGAGCAATGTAGTTGGTGTTGTTGGCATGTCCGCCCCAATCAATTTGGGAACCTTCAATCATAATGAAGAAACCCTTTTTGTTTTGACTGATTAACTCGATAGCTTTTTGTGTAGCTTCAGGCAGCATGTTTCCACGTTCAGGCATTGGGTCGAGGTGAATAGGAGCAAGAAGAGCTGCCAATTTGCCATTTTCAATTTGATTCACTTCCTCCATTGATTTACAAACGGCATATCCTTTGTTTTTTAGTTCAACAGTTAAGTCTTTACCATCTTTTCGTTTGGTGAAGTGGTCGAATCCGCCACCAATAAACACATCGATATCGGTTTTCAAGAAATCGGCTGCAATTTGTTCATACATGCTTCTCTTTGGCTGATGAGCAATGAATGATGCTGGAGTGGCGTGTGTAATGCAAGCTGTTGCTACAAGAGCTGTAGCTTTTCCGTTTTTATCGGCAATTTCGAGTACCGATGCAATAGCTTTATTAGTTGTATCGACACCAATAGCGCCATTGTTTGTTCGTTCGCCACATGCAAGAGCAGTTCCACCCGCAGCAGAATCGGTTACATAATCATTGGCCGATTGTGTTTGTGAAAATCCGATGTGCTTAAAGTTTTGTAGAAACAAGGCTCCTTTGTTGGCTGTTAAACCAGAAGAAACTTGAGAAATTCCCATGCCATCTCCAATTAGGAAAATGATGTTTTTTGGGGTTTTCGTTTTGTTTTTCTCCACGAATTTCTCCACGCGATAATTCACGTTGCCATTGTAAATTCGTAAAGAATCGGGAGCCTTTACTTTTTCGTATTCTTGTTGAGCAAATGCGCCAGATGAAAGCAGCAAGGCGATTCCAAAGATGAAAAATTTGTTCATTGTAGAGATGTTTAAATTATAAGGGGACTTCTAAAAATTAGTTTTAAACTGGGGAAGCTGCTAAATACAGCTGTTGTTCATTTTGTTTTCTGAGCGTATCTTTTGCACTAATTTCTTAAACCATAGCTCGCTATGCTTCTGCGAAATTAGTCCAAAATCTATCTCCCATAAAATCAAAATGACCTAACAGCTAATTTTTAGAAGTCCCCATAAATAGATATCTATTACAAAAGTAAGATTCTATTTAGAAATCGAATAAAGATTATCGGATAATTAATTGGCATTTTAAATTTAAAACAAGTAACTCACCCCAATAGTTGAGAAGAATCGATTGTTTTGGCCATCGAAAATATCACTACCAATAGCGGCGTCAACTTGCAATTGATTATTGATTAGGTAAAGTATTCCGGCACCAATGTTGTGCTCATTGGCATGTTCTTGCCATGAGGCGAAGTATTCGCCAAATACCGATATTTTACCCGCAAGCGCATAGGCTAGTCCGATGGTGGTGTTCATGTGGTCGAAGTCGTAGGTTCCCACATTGTATCCTAGGCTAAGTTTTTCAGAAAGCTGATTGGCAAAGCTAAGTTTTAAAACCAGCTGATTTTCGCTTGATTTGAAGTCGGAACTTGCCCAATCGCCCAACGAGATGTATCCAACGGCAGTAATTGCAGGCACCCAGTTTTTACCACTATAAAGGCGTTGTTTCATGCTGAATGAAATGGGTTGTAGTCCGTTTGCATCCTGATACTTTCCGGCATCAACTACCAATCGAGCTTCGGTGGTATTTCCAATGCCATATCGAATGAGGAGGTTGTTTGCAAATGTTTTTTTAGCCAAGGTAATTCCTTCTTCCACTTGGAATCTGTTGGCAGGAACAGTTGACACACCGTCGCCATGATCGGGTCTATCGGTGTTAATAATTGATTCTTGCGCCATGGAAATGAAGCTGAAGATAATCAGAATAACTGTTGAGAATAACTGTTTCATGGTGTTTCTTATAAAAAGTTTTTTTGAAATCATAAAGATAAGAAAAATCCCCAGAGCACGAATGCTAAGGGGATTAGGAAAATATATAGAGCAAACCGCCGACCCGTCGTCTATTGCTAGTTTCGGTACATTGGTTTGCAGGAAGCCGGCTTTGTGAGCCGACTATTCGTTTGGTCTACCTAATCTCAGATCCGTTTTTCACTGTTTGCTCAGGCGAAACAAAGCGAAGTGTTCCATCGGCATCTTCAGCCATTAGAATCATGCCTTGCGATACGATTCCTTTCATTTCACGTGGAGCAAGATTTACTAACACCGAAACTTGTTTTCCAATGATTTCTTCGGCTTTGTAGTGTTCGGCAATGCCAGAAACCACCGTGCGCTTGTCGATACCTGTGTCGAGCAATATTTTCATGAGTTTTTTGGTCTTTGCCACGGGTTCAGCTTCAAGAATTGTTGCTGTTCTGATGTCCATTTTAGTGAAATCATCGAAAGAGCATAATTCTTTTTGAGGGTTTGCCACAGCTTCCGCCAGTTCGTTGGCTTTTTTCGTGTCGAGCAGTTTTTGAATTTGCGATTCAATCACCGAGTCTTCAATCTTTTCGAATAGCAGCGATGGTTCGTTGGTTTGGTGTCCAGCAGGAAGTAAATCTGTTCGTCCGAGTTGGCTCCAGTTTAGTTTTTCCATGTTCAGGAATCCACGAAGTTTGTTCATGCTGAAAGGCAAGAATGGTTCGAACATGATGGTGAGGTTGGCGGTAATTTGCAAACAGATGTTCATGACTGTTTCCACGCGTTCAGCATCGGTTTTCACAACCTTCCAAGGTTCTTCATCGGCTAGGTATTTATTGCCTAATCGAGCTAAGTCCATTGCATATTTCAGTGCTTCACGGAAACGATATTGACTAATGCTTTTATCAACATCGGATTTCAAGCTGGCAATTTCAGCAAGTGCGGCATTATCCACCTCATTGCAAGTTCCCCGCGCAGGCACCTTTCCAGCATAGTATTTCTGAGTTAGCACCAATGCACGATTCACAAAGTTACCAAGCACTGCCACCAGCTCGTTGTTGTTTCGAGCTTGATAGTCCTTCCACGTGAAGTCGTTATCTTTAGTTTCGGGAGCATTGGCAGTGAGCACATATTTTAGCACATCTTCTTTTCCAGGGAAGTCTTCTAAGTATTCGTGCAACCACACAGCCCAGTTTCTAGATGTCGATATTTTATCGCCTTCGAGGTTTAGAAATTCATTGGCAGGCACATTCTCGGGCAATATGTATGAGCCTTCAGCTTTCAACATAGCGGGGAAAATAATGCAGTGAAACACGATATTATCTTTTCCAATGAAGTGCACCATTTTAGTGTCTTCATCTTTCCAATATTTTTCCCATTCAGTGGTGAGTTCTTTGGTAGCCGATATGTAGCCGATAGGTGCATCGAACCAAACATAGAGCACTTTTCCTTCGGCTCCTTCCACAGGAACAGGCACGCCCCAATCGAGGTCGCGCGTCACAGCACGAGGCATCAGTCCGCTATCAATCCAACTTTTACATTGACCATAAACGTTTGATTTCCATTCTTTGTGTCCTTCCAGAATCCACTCTTTGAGCCATGATTCATATTGGTCGAGTGGTAAATACCAGTGTTTGGTTTCTTTAAGGATAGGGGTGTTTCCTGAAATCATTGATTTTGGAGCAATGAGTTCATTGGGGCTTAATGAAGAGCCACATTTCTCGCATTGGTCGCCATAAGCTTTTTCAAATTGGCACTTTGGGCAAGTTCCCATGATATATCTATCGGCGAGGAATTGTTTGTTTTCTTCGTCGTAATATTGTTCTGAAGTTTGCTCAACAAACTGCCCGTTTTTGTAAAGTTTCTCGAAGAACTCCGAGGCTGTTTGTTTGTGAATATCGGCACTTGTACGTGAATAGACATCGAAAGAAATTCCAAAACGTTCAAACGAATCTTTAATAATGCCATGATATTTATCCACCACATCTTGAGGTGTTACACCTTCTTTTTTTGCTTTCAAAGTAATTGGCACACCGTGTTCATCTGATCCTCCGATGAATGCCACTTCCTCACCTTTCAAGCGGAGGTATCGAGCATAAATATCGGCTGGAACATAAACACCTGCAAGATGACCGATATGCACCGGTCCGTTGGCATAAGGAAGAGCTGATGTAATTAGAGTTCGTTTAAATTCTTTTGTCATTATGTAATTCTTTCTATTTTTTTATTGCAAAAACAATCCCTACTTTTAAAAGCAGGGATTAGGTAGTTTATTTGTTGAGTTCTTTCTTGAGTAAATCAACATTGTTTTGTAGTCGAGTGATGGTTTGGTCTTTTTCGGCACTAGCTTTTTTTAATTTCTCAATTTGAGTATTTAGTTCAGCTACCTGCGATTGATATTTGCTAGCCACATTTCCATTCGATTGAATTTGTTGGTTTAGGCGGGTAATTTCTGAATCTTTTTTTCCTGATTCAAATTGCATGTTGCTTAATCCCGATTGTAAATTCCCAAGCTGAGCAGCTAAGTCATTTGTTCGAGCAGTGAGCTCTTGCACATTTTTTTCGCTGTTATCAATTTTTGTCTGCAACTGGCGTTTTTCATATTGATAGGCATAGAGCTGGTCTTCCATATCGGAGTTTTTCGATGCCGCACTACTCGAAACAACAGCCATTTCTTTATGTAGATTTGAAATAAGCTGATCTTTGTGCGCATTGGTTGCAAGCATCTCGGCTTTTATCGTTTCGTAATCGGCAATCATGGTTGATACACGTTTCTGCATATCGCCATTTTCTTTGGTTAGCTGTCGGACTTGTTTCTCGGCGTTTAATTTTAAGCTCTCCATTTCCAAGTATTTCTTTTTAGAAACACAAGCTGAAAAGGCAATTGCACAAAGGGCGCAAAGGGCAATAATTTTATTGAATCGCATAGTTTTATTTTAAATAAGAGTTTGAATTACAAAAGTAATATTATTATATCAAAAATAATCGTTTTTAGTCGATGATTTTCTTTTGTTGCACTCTGTTTTGTGAAGCTCAACTTTGTTCAGGGTAAAAAAAGCGGATAATCTGATTCAGATCTCCGCTTTTATTTGAGTGTAAATTGATGAGCTTAGTAGGCTCTTCCTTTGTTTCCTTCGTAGAAATTGATAAATGATTTATTAACCACTTTGTTTCCACCAGGTGTTGGATAATTTCCCGAGAAATACCAATCGCCATTATCATTAGGGCAGGCAATGTGAAGGTTCTCTATTGTTTGATATACGATATCAATCTGAGCTTGGCATCCATCGGGGCGCAGTAGTTCGGCAATTTTAGCCGAAATTTGCTCCACCGTGAATGGGCGATAGATATCTGTTACATAGTTCACAATGTCTTCTTTGGGCAAGTTCTCTTGTTCCTTACATTTTGCATAAACATTATCGATAACATGCGACAAACCATTTTCTTTAAGCAGTGCAATGGCGGCATCGAAAGCAGCAAAACGATTTAGTTCAGCCATGTCAATTCCATAGCAATCTGGATATCTCACCTGAGGAGCCGATGAAACTACAATGATTCGCTTCGGATTTAATCGGTCGAGGATTTTTAAAATACTATTTTTCAAGGTTGTTCCTCTCACAATTGAATCATCGATTATCACTAAGGTGTCTTGATGTGCATTAATAACGCCATATGTCACATCATAAACATGAGCAACCAAGTCGTCGCGACTGGCATCATCGGCAATAAAAGTACGCAACTTTGCATCTTTAATGGCAAGCTTTTCAATGCGTGGCTGAATAGAAATAATCTCTTCAATGTCGGCATCGGTTAGTCCGCCATTTTTCGATTTAATTTGGTCTTTTTTCCATTCAACAAGTTGGCTGCTTATTCCTGAAACCAGTCCATAGAAAGCAGTTTCCGATGTGTTTGGAATAAATGAAAACACCGTATTCTTCATGTCACCATTAATTTTATCCATGATGATGGGTGCCATCAGTCGCCCTAAGTTTTTACGCTCCTGATAAATATCTTTATCGCTTCCGCGTGAAAAATAAATGCGTTCAAAAGAACATGAGCGGCGTTCTTGAGGCACTCGCACCATTTCAAAAGAAACACTACCGTCTTTTCTAATAATAAGGGCTTCCCCCGGATTAATTTCGTGCACATCATCGGCTTGCACATCCATCACTGTTTGTATCACAGCTCTTTCCGATGCCACAACCACCACCTCATCGTCGATGTAATAGTTTGCTGGTCGAATTCCCCATGGGTCGCGTGTCACAAAAGCATCACCATGTCCGAGCACGCCAGCCATGGCATATCCGCCGTCCCAGTCTTTGCTAGCTCGTTCTAATATTTTCTTGATATCAAGATTTTGCTGAATGAGTGGCGATATCTCTTGATTAGTATATCCCTCATTTTTAAAATGTCGGAAGCGATGTTCATTTTCTTCATCGAGAAAGTGCCCCACTTTTTCAAGCGCAGTAACCGTGTCGGTGTAATTGGTTGGGTCTTGTCCTAGTTCAATGAGTTTTTGGAATAATTCATCAACATTAGTCAGGTTAAAATTTCCAGCCAGTGCCAGCGTGCGCGATTTCCAATTGTTTTGGCGAATCACGGGGTGGCAATATTCAATGCTGTTATTCCCAAAAGTTCCATAGCGCAAGTGTCCTAAATATAACTCACTAGCAAATGGAAGATTTTCATATGCCCAGTCTAAATCATTAATGTTTTTTCTTTCCTTAATAGCTCGCTTAATTGGGCGAGTTACTTTTGAAAACACATCTTGAATTGGATTTGATTGCACCGAACGGTAGCGATGAATGTACTCTTGACCAGGTTCCAAGTGGAGTTTTACACTAATAGCTCCTGCACCGTCTTGACCACGGTTATGTTGTTTTTCCATTAGCAAATACAGCTTGTTCATGCCATATTGCCATGTTCCATATTTTTCTTGATAATAGCTCAAGGGCTTGCGCAATCGAATCATTGCAATGCCACATTCATGCTTAATTAATTCGCTCATTACTTTTGAGTGTCTTCGGTAATTAATTGGGGATATTTTATTTTATCGAACACCACAAAGGCATTCGGATAAATACTCTTTATCTGGTTTTTTATTGCTAGTGCTTCACTGCGTGTTCGGCAATCGCCAACCATGAGTCGAAAACTTGGCGACTTATATTCCATGTAGGCCGGAAAATTTGAATACTCACCAATGAATTTATTTCGCGCCTTTAGCACTTCTTCTCGTGCGGTACTTCCGGTGAGCGATAATATTTGCACTCGATATCCAGCAAATCCAAGCGATTCGTTCGATTTGCATTCTTTAATGTAAGAATCTAGTAGTTGTTCAACTGCAGGTTCGTGCGTAATTGCCGACTGTTGTGTGGTGGATAACGACTTATCTACTTGCGACCACACCCTAGGTGAGCAAAGAATTAGCGTGCCTAGAAGCGACACATTTAAAATGAAGGTTTTCATTCGGGCAAATATAGTGCGAAATTGCCAACTTTGGAAGTCATGATGCATGGGGTTACAATTATTTAATGCTACAAGCGTTATTTTGCTATTAGCATCTCAGGTTTTTTCATAATAAAAGAGGATGTTTTATGTATCTCAATTATGTTTGAGTTCACTAAAAAAACATTAACATCCGATCACAAATGTAAGCTTATTTCCTGAAATTATCCAACATTTAGAACGTTCAATTTTTAAGAAACCTGTTACGACTCATGGAAGCGATAAACAGTGTAAAGGCTTTAATAACCTGAGTTAACCCAACTTTCACTCCCAAATATTTTCAAGAATATAAACGACTGTTTTTCGATGTCAGCGCAACTAAAATACGTTGAAAATAATCGATAGCTTTTAGAGGTATATTTCTAAAACGGAATTGTAGGACACGTTTATTAATTTTTCTTGTTGTATTTTTGTGGCATGCACGTGAATGTACAACTCCGTTTCAACAACCATAGCCATTTAAGAAAATAAAAATCTGTAGGTCACAGCCGCCACCCAAATAATCGCCCAGCCCAACGATGATAGGAAAACTGAAGTTGGGAGTGTGAAAGTTGGGTTAGAATGTTTCTTTATATGAGCAATTATTAATATATTTGCGCATAATTGTAAACATTATAAAATGAAACGTCCACTATTACCCGCTCAAAAGAGAACATTAGCCTCTTTTGGGGAAAACATAAAATTAGCACGTTTACGCAGGGATTTGTCATCAGAACAAGTCGCTGAGCGTGCAGGGATTTCAAGGAATACTCTAATCAAAATAGAAAAAGGAGACGAAGGCGTTGCCATTGGTTACTATTTCAGGGTACTGGCTGTGTTGGGACTGGATAAGGATATTTTATTGGTTGCCAAAGATGATGATTTAGGACGCAAATTGCAAGATGCCAAGCTGGTAGTAAAGGATAGGGCTTCAAAAAAGTAAGATATGGAACAGCAAAAAGACATATATGTATACATGGATTGGTTTGAATTAGAGGAACCAATCTTCATGGGTGTACTGCATTGCGAAGTAATCAGAGGGAAAGAAGTTTTTTTTTATGAGAACGATCCAGGCTGGATGAAGCATGCTCAATTCCGAGCGTTAGATCCGGACTTATCCGAATTTGTTGGGAAACAATATTTACCTGCCGATAAAAATAATTTCGGAATATTTCTCGATTCTGCACCCGACAGGTGGGGACGCACATTGATGCGTAGGCGCGAAGCAATTGCTGCTCGCACAGAAAACAGAGCACAGCGGACATTGATTGAAGCCGATTTTTTGATGGGAATATACGATGGTAATCGGATGGGGGCTTTGCGCTTTAAGTTTTCACCAGAAGGTGAATTTATGAATGATAACAAAGCATTGGCGACACCGCCTTGGGCTTCGATTCGTGAACTGGAATATGCTTGTCTTCAATTAGAAAAAGAGGAACAACCAAGCACAGAACATATTCAGTGGTTAAATATGCTTATTGCTCCAGGATCATCATTAGGTGGAGCCAGACCAAAAGCAAACATACTTGATGAAAAAGGGCAGCTTTGGATTGCAAAATTTCCAAGTGGACATGATGCTAAGAATATGGGTGCTTGGGAATTTGTGACATCAAGAATGGCACAATTATGTGGTATAAATATGTCAGAATGTAAGGCTCAAAAATTTAGTAGCAATTATCATACATTCCTGACAAAGCGCTTTGACAGGAACAGTTCAGGTAAGCGTATTCATTTTGCATCAGCAATGACCCTATTAGGATATTCCGATGGAGCGAGTTATGCAGATGGAGTAAGTTATCTGGAGCTTGCAGAGTGGATTGTGGCTAACTGCGACAATACCAATGAAAATCTCGAACAGTTATGGCGTAGAATCGTATTTAACATTGCTGTTTCAAATTGTGACGACCATTTACGCAATCATGGATTTATTCTGACCGATAAAGGTTGGCAGCTGTCTCCTGCTTATGACATCAATCCTGATGAAAATGGAATGGGATTAAAGTTGAATATATCCGAGAATGATAACTCGCTTGAATTTGATTTGGCATTAAGTGTTGCTAAATTCTTCGGTTTAGACAATACACGAGCGAATGTTATTCTGAACGAAATAAAACTGGTTGTATCCAACTGGCAAAAGTATGCAACTGAATGTGGCATTTCGCAAATGGAACAAGAGCTTGTGTCAAAAGCATTCAGATACTAGTTGAGCATATATTTCTATGCTGACATTGACAGATGCAAATAGAAAAAAACCACCTTTATTTTTGCCTAATTTATAACAAGATAGATTGATGAGATCGCCGTTTATTATTTGCTTAAAAAACCATTAAAAATCAAAGAATGCTATCTCGTTGTTCGAAATAGCATTCCTTTTTAAGCCTCTTTTAGTAGATGAAAAAAAAGAGTGCCTAGGGCAAAATCAAATCAATGATTTGATATCGGCAATAATTTGTTCCGCCAGTCCATTTGCTTTCTCCATGCTCACCGATTCAGCATAAATGCGAATTATCGGTTCGGTATTCGATTTGCGAAGATGAACCCACTCATTGGCGAAATCAATTTTCACACCATCAATTGTGCTCACTTGCTCATGCGCATATTTCTGTTCCATGCTAATTAAAATCTTATCAACATCAATGTTTGGTGTAAGTTCGATTTTATTCTTTGAAATAAAATAATCAGGATAACTCTTGCGCAATTCCGAACACTTCATGCCCGATTTTGCAAGCTGCGTTAAAAACAAGGCAATCCCCACCAAAGCATCGCGCCCATAATGGCTCGCCGGATAAATAACGCCGCCATTGCCTTCGCCACCAATCACAGCTTGAGTAGCTTTCATTTCTGCAACAACATTCACCTCGCCCACTGCCGAGGCGCTATGTTTACCACCATGTTTTTCAGTAATTACACGTAGAGCGCGCGATGACGACATGTTTGAAACCGTGTTCCCTGGTGTGTGGCTTAACACATAGTCGGCCACTGCAACAAGCGTATATTCTTCATTAAACATACTGCCATCTTCACTAATTATCGAAAGACGATCAACATCGGGGTCAACCACAAAGCACACATCAACACCACTTTCTTTCGTAATCCGACAAGTTTCTACTAAGTTCTCAGGAAGCGGCTCTGGAATGTGCGCAAACTCGCCCGATGGATCTTCATTGATTGGAACAACCTTTTTCACACCCAATGCTTCTAGCAGCGCCGGAATAGCAATTCCACCCACCGAGTTCACCGCATCAAATGCAACCGTAAAACCCGCTTTGCGAACAGCGTTGGCATCAACCAAATCTAAATCGAGCACCTGGCTCACATGCTCATCGGTATAATCTTTCTTTTTCAACCTGCCTAAATGGTCAACATCGGCAAACTCAAAGCTCTCTTCTTCTGCATATTTCAAAATCAGCGCACCCTCGTCACCATTAAGAAACTCCCCTTTCCCGTTTAACAACTTTAAGGCATTCCATTGCTTAGGGTTGTGGCTCGCTGTGAGAATAATACCGCCATCGGCTTCTTCTGTTGTAACGGCAATTTCCGTGGTTGGCGTAGTTGCCAAACCAATGTTTATCACATTTGCTCCCATGCCCATGAGCGTTGAACAAACAAGCTGTTCAACCATCGGTCCGCTAATTCGCGCATCGCGACCAACCACCACTTTGGGCGACTTTTCACCCGATGACTCCATGAGCCATTTGGCATATGATGCAGTGAATTTCACCACATCAACTGGAGAAAGACCCTCGCCCGATTTTCCTCCAATAGTTCCTCTAATTCCTGAAATTGATTTTATTAAAGTCATCTGATATCAATCTTTTTTAATTACGGCTGTAAATGTAGTGGTTTCTTCTTACAATGAACCATAAAAATCAAAAATATAAACGTAGCATGAACCATCCCTCTCTCAGAGCTTTGGGCGTGCCGGCATTTGCCAACCCCTGTACCCACCCCTTGCCGTCGCGCTTTCCGCTGCAATCTTTTAAGTGGGCGAGAACCAAAGCCCACTTAAAAGGATTTCCGCTACAATCGCTCACGCACCTAACGGTAAGTATAACGCAAAAATGCAACGGTCTTGATGTATTTCACTGAAACCTGCGAATATAATGCAAAACCAACCAACACCCAGTCGTGGCAACACCGTGAATTGTGGAGACAATTATCTAGCCCACGATATTCGAATAGTGCCAATACTATTCTTTCATAATTTTAAGCGCAAACCATCCCAATAAAATCATAACGACACCCATCACAAACCAAAGCCAACCCTTTGTGCTAAATAAGGGCGTTTGAATAACTGCTTCCTTTCCTTGAATTTGCTTCTCCGATTCTAATGTTAAAGGTTCTAACTGTTCGGGAATATTATGCATGAACCGAGTAATATCATATTCTGGTTTTTGAGCCGATTGACAGCCGTAATTGAGGTAGTATTTACCCTCTTGGGTGAACCGAACAATTAATTCGTGCACATAGCCCTCTAGCCCAATAGAATCGATTTGGAGTGGCTGATTGCTTCCATTAGAAATGCATATTTTAAATTGCGACCCGATTTGCTGACCGAATTTAAATAAGGGTTCCTCTAAAGAAGAAAGCATTCCGTTATAAATTTGACGATAATTCAAATGCCAACCCTTCTCGGTCTTTACACTATCTTTTAGGCACCAAATGCTTATAGGGCGATAATAATCGAACGAATCGGACACCTGCAATTTCAGAAAACTAACAGGAACAGCCTGATTTAGCTTCAGCGTAATGATGCTTTGAGATAACTCTTGACGATGAATTGTTTCACGAATGGCATATTTAGCAATTTGTCCTTTCTCTTCTTTTTTTTGCAATAATTGAGCCGAACTCAACTCTAGCTTATCGGCCGAGTTTACCACTAAACGAAAATAAGCATATGATGACAAGGGGAAAAATAAGGTGGAGAAATGATAACGAGTTTGCGCATTTTCAATACCAAGCATTCGATAATCACTCAATATATTAAACCACTCATGCTGGTTCATACTCCCCTCGAGCCTGGCTGTGGCATTAAAGTTTGTTTGTTTAAAATGAAGTTGAATGTAATTGATTTCAACCACATTCTTCATCTTAAAAGTAAAATAATGCAAACGATCATTCACTGAACTATTAATGAGTTGAAAAGGTACTTGTTCGATCGTGGCTTCTTCAGTAGTACGCAGAATATATGGAGCTTCAATAGTGTCGCCATTGGTCAAAACTCCAAGTATTCTAATATCGGAAAGATTTGTTTTTGTTTTTTCAAAAATGGCATCGGGTAGCACCAATTTATGCCACTGATTATTAATGCCTCTTATCTCTCGATGGAAGCTAAAACTATTTTTCTGCCCCAAAACATGCAATGAACAGCAAAACAGAGCTAAAACAGAAAGAATTAGTTTAATTCTTAGTTTCATTGGGGAAAATAATGTGTTTATACTTGTTATACAAAAACGAAACCAGAAGCAAAAAGACACCTAGCGACATGAAGGCAATGGTTTTGCCTAAAGAATTGAGTTCTAAAATATCGTAGAGGAAGAGTTTGAGGAGTGTAACGGTAAATAACCCAATACCAAGCCAGCGCAACAATCCTCGTTGTTTCACAATGCCTAAAACAATTAAGAAAATGGCATAAGCTCCCCACAAAATACTTAATGCCAATCTGTTTGAATGCTCAACATGGAATGAGTGCATTTGGTAAAGCAATTCACTACTAGCCACCCACAGAGCAACAACATGCAACAGAACCTGAGCATAACGATATAATTTCTGTGGCATATAGTTTTTCTTACACAACGAATAATTAGTCAAAAGTAGCAATGCAAAAAATGCGAAAGCTATGTATCGAATGGCAATATTTAAACTCCCCACATGATAATATTCGCTCTGCAATTGTTGCAAATATCTTTCTTGCAACATGGGAAAAGTAGCTAAACCTCCAGTTAAAAATATGCATATTGTTATGCATGTTAGTCCTATATTGGCATAACCAAACGCCCTATTTTTAATAAAACGCAGATTAATTACTGAAAGTATCAACATAAAGAGGATATTATATATGTGCAACCAAGCCTTTTTCAATAGGGGAATGTTGTAATTCTGAATATGCCCCCCATCTTCAATAGCTATCGATGAATTGGCGTAAGCTAAACTTCCCATATGCTGAATTTCATGCATAAAACAAACATAAAGGCTACAAATTAAAATAGATGGGAGCATTACATTGATACCTTGTTTTACCCATTTCTTAGTACTAAATAGTGGCGTGTAATTAGTTCGATGGTTAGTGTAAAGTATAAATGCAAATGCTGCTGAAAATAGTAAATCAAAAAGAAACGATGCTCGCCAAAATGGTATACTTTCTCCATCGCTACTCACAATCCAATCATGAAAAATACTTCCTGTGGCTAATAGCATGAGCGCATATGACATACATTCATAGCTGCCATCTTGTTTTGTTCGCCCGAAGAAAAATAGCAATGCCGCTTCACAAGCCCAAAGCAAAGTAACCCAATTGCCATCGAACTGAATGGGAATAACTAAGGTAATGAAGAGTAAAACTAATCCTGCAATTAAATACACAATTCTACGCGAAAACAATTTTAATCGCGAAACCAATAGCCCTACACCCAAATGAAGCACCGCATTAATCAAGGTAAATAGCGATAATGGAAAGCGAGACGTGAAACTCTCATCTAGCAGAATAATGCCAATGCCATAAAACAAAAAGGTATTAACAAGGATAAGCCACGTATCGCCAACTTGAAACCTTTCACGGTTAACGATCTTATAAACCATCACCATGGCATAGAATATCGCAAAATAAATAAACGCAAACACGAAACTTAGAACCGTATCGATATTTTCAGCCGAAAAAATAGTGCTATCGGCATCGAAACATGTTCTTTTAAATGTAAACCAAGATAAGAAAATAATCCAAGTTAGCGCAAATGCTACTCGCAAAAGTTGTTTCCAATTTTTAAAAATTGATATAATGAGAATGCCGATATTAATAATGAGAATGTAGGAAAATAAATAGCTTGCACGACCCGAATTATTACTCAGAAGAAATGGCACAGCATAGGCACCAAATAAACCTAAAAATGCAATAATCTGGCGATTGTATTTTAATGCTGCAAATGCTGCAAATGCCGTAAAAATAAACATCAGAAAAAATGAAAGCCATTGAGGTATGAGCTCATAATATGAATAGGCAAAAAAGGTAATAAAATATAATATGCACATAGCTCCACTTACTAATACAGCACTATATCCTTCATATTTTCGCTTCAACTTAAAGCCAAACCCAAGCAAGGTAATTCCAGCCAAATATCCCAATAAAATTCGTGTGAGTTCGTTTATTAGTCCACTGTCGATGGAATATTTTGCCCCAATAGCAACACCTATAACTGTTATAACAATACCTATCTTGCTAAGCACATTTTCACCAACAAAACGCTCTAAACTCGAATTTTTATTTCCCTTAATAGGCGGTGGCATAGTTGGAGTTTCTTCGTGGCGTTTTTCAGGGCTAACAACCGGAACAGCTTGTTCAACCTTTGTTTCTTGCTGCACGCTTTGCAACTCATTTCGCAATTGCAATATTTCTTTGCTTAGCTGATATTGCCGATTGGAAAGATCTTCCAATCGCTTTGTGAGTAAGCTTATTTGATCAATTTCAGTATTCATAGTTTTAGTATGAGGAATTCTTTCCTCTTTCGAGCGAATAGTGCCTAAATAAATTATTACAATAAGAGGAGCTTGATATTCTCGAAACTCAATTTTCTTTGAGCTAACCATCGAAATCACTAACTTCGATGACAAATGTAAGCTTATTTTTCAAATTATCCAACATTTAAACCATCCACGTAGCAAGAAATTTGCTACCGCTCATCAATGCGATAATCATTCTGAGTGCTTTAATAACCATAGTGTTAGATAATAGGTTTCGAATGATGCTATAATTTAAACAACATTACAATCAAAATGACCTAACAACTAGTTTTTAGTAGTCAACTTAACGCCTAAAAATAGAAACCAATGTTCACATTAAATCGTGCGTGCCATGTGGCATCGGTGTCGCCTTGCGCTAAAGCATGGCTCCATTGTGGTCCAAGCCATGGCTGATTTTTACCTAATGCATAATCAACATAAGTATAAATCGGTCCAGCACTAATCAGCACACCCGTTACATTCATCAAACTATTTTCAAACGAACTCACCTTCTTATCCATCACCCCAAAATCATTATAAAACGTGAAACTATCAAACAATTTCGATTCAACAGGCAAGCAGTAGCTCAATCCAATGGTGTAGTTCACCCCTTCGCTCGCCACCAAGTATGGTGCTCCGAAAGCTGCCATGGCGATTACATCGGCATCTTGCCCCGTGGGATTCTTTGCCGAATAATTATATGCAGCAACTTCAGCCTTCAAATTAAATCGTCCTGCAGTGCCATTGTAATGTGCAGCCCAAGCCATGCGCGAACCCATCTTCTGCGTGTCGAGATTTAAAAGCTGTCCCACAAGAAATGAGCCCCCCAACTCATGTGTTGAATTTGCACACTCCAAGGTGTAGATTGCTCGTGCGTTGAAATGGTTCGTTTCTTTATTTCGATAAACCAAATTCCCCTCGGCATCGGAAAACGACGAAACATCATAACCAAATCTGCTATAATTAAGGTCGCCCAAATCGCTCATGCTTAAATCTTCGGCATTTTTCATGAAGGCAACATCAAACAGCCATCGGTCAATTTCCTTACTATATGAAATCCCTGCATCATAATCATCTTCTAGTCCAATGAAATAATTCACACTATAAAAAAAGCTATTCGAATTCACTCCCGAATTACCAAAAGGAACAGGCACCACGCCTAGCCTTAACGTACTTTCCTCATTGAAACGATAACCCATAAATCCATATTTCAAGAAATCGCCTCCCGAGGCCGACGAATAAAACCGATATTCCGCATCGAGGAACAAACTGCCATAGTCTGCCTTTGCCTTAATTCCCACACAGTCATTCCCCAAATCGCCTCCACGCTTTTGTTGTGCATTTTTCCACGACGAGTTGTTGTAACTAAATCTCACGAGCCCTCCAAGCTTAAATTTTAGTTCTGCATTCTCACTTTGAGCCTGAAGCAATGGGCTGAATAACAAACTAATGAATAATAGTGCCAAATGTGATTGTAATCTTTTCATATGCATGTTTTAAAATTAACGAAACCTCTAAGATAGGCATTTTAATTTTTTCAGCCAAATCGTCCTTCTTCACTTTTCGGTAAATCAACAACTCATTTAATCCTTTTCGCGAACATTCTTTTTGCTCTTGCTCTTTCTTTTTAAAATCTTATTGTGATCTTTAATAATCGAATTTATCGTATTTGAAAATGCCGAATAATTTACCGAATCAACCTTATTCATTGTGTTGAGGTAAGGCACAAGATCTTGGTTAATGAGGACGAGTAGTGTTAGCCGAAGTTCGGTGGCATTTGGGTTATTTTTCTGCTGAGTGCGGGTATCGTGATAATCGTTATGGCAATCAACGCAATCGTGTTTCGATTCTTTGAGTTTATTAAAAAGATGATCGGCGAAGCTAAGCGAAGAGCGCATTTCACGCAATTCGCGCCTCTCTAAGGCAGCAATTAGAGCGCTAACATACGATATGAATGTGAGTTGCTGACTGCATTTCATAATTTTTTCATATGATGGCAACATGACTTCCATCAGTGCTTTGGCTGAAGAATGAAAATCCATATCGCACATCGCCGAATAGCTATCAATCAGTTGGAAGAAACGGTAAAAGCACGATTTCACGTGGTCTATTTTTTCTGGCAAGTTGGTTTTCACGCATTTTCTAACAATCACCGAATTTAAACTAGATTCGGTATCCTTTATCTTCTGAAGAAGATTAGATAAGTGTTTGGTGGTATCATTTCCCAGAGATTCGCTAGATTTGAGAATCAATTTGGTGATTCCACTTGTTTGGGCGCTTGTGCTGTTGTAGTTGATGCACGCAATTTTAGTAATCATTTGAATTGGTTTTAAACATTGAATAAATAGAATTTATAAAAATTGAAGAAGCAGATTTCTATTGTCGACTCTTCATATACATACATATACTTTCGAGTAAGTTTTTACACTTTTTCTGATATTTTCTGAAAAGTATTTTTTAAACAATAGATATTCAGATTACTAAAAATTCAATTTATAATATTTACAAATAAAAAATGGAACAAAAAGTGCTATTTTATGCCAGTTATAAAAACTTATTTGTTCATTTCAAAAAAAAAATACTCAAATAAGCTCGCTTAATTTGCTTCAAAAAATAAATTCGACATCTTTAAGCGCACTTAATTCAGGGGAAGAAAAATTTTGTGACTTGTTAAGCGCACTTAATTTCCTTCGTTGAAATGATTTACTATTGTTAAGCGCACTTAATTTCCTTCGCCGAAATGATTTACTATTGCTAAGCACACTTAATTCAGCCGTTGAGAAATATTATTGGTAACAAAGCATGTAGTTTTTTCAATATATAAATCCTTTTTTGCTAGTTCTCCATGGCGGAAAGTATTGATTGTTGGGCTTGTTTTCGAGAACGAACAATGATTAAATATTAATTTTATAACAGGAATGCATAAATCCTTTTGATTTTGAAATTAAAATACTATATTTGTGAAACAACAAAATTAAAAGTCCTTGTTTTTCGATAATTTTTATTATTCGCAACGTTGCCTTTCATTAATCAAGCTGGTGCAGTAATCTTATTGTCAAAACAAGAATCAGAATATTTCAAAAGTCTCGTGTTCCATCGAGGCTTTTTTTATAAATTGGCAAATTATGAATGTAGTTATCATCGGTTTAGGTTTAATTGGAGGTTCACTTGCTATCGACTTGCGTTTGCATGGTTTTGCAACGAAAATAATCGGAGTCGATACAAATCGCCAGCATGCAGAAGAAGGCATTCGTTTGGGTTTGGTCGATGAGATTCAATCCTTGGATGAAGCTTGTGTGCTTGCCGATTTGATTATTATTGCCACGCCTGTTGATGTAATAAAAGAACTTCTTCCGAAAGTGCTAAATATAATTAATGCACGAACAACGGTGGTCGATTTAGGTTCAACCAAGAAAAGCATTGGAGCTTTAGTTGAAAATCATCCGCTACGGCGAAACTACATTGCAGCTCACCCCATGTCGGGAACTGAAAACTCTGGTCCTTCGGCAGCCTTGCCCAATTTGTTTGAAAACAAGGTGTGCATTATTTGCGACCATGAACTTTCCTCGCCTCAGCACTTGGCATTGTGCGAGAAAATGTTTCAAACCATCGGGGCAACTATTGCCTACACCTCATCACTCGAGCAAGACCACACCACAGCCTACATTTCACATCTTCCGCATGTGGTGGCCTATGCTTTGGCAAATGCGGTGATGGCTGAAGAAAATTCGACAATTATTTTCGACTTGGCAAGCGGCGGTTTTAATTCAACGGTTCGCTTAGCGAAAAGCGATCCAACTATGTGGGTTCCTATCTTTGAAGATAATCGAGTGCATGTGCTCGAAAGCATCGATTGCTACATGAAGCACCTCAATGAGCTGAGAAATAGCATTGCCCAGGGGAACAAACAACAAATGTTTGCACTGATGAATAGGGCTGTGGGCATTAGGCAGGTGCTTAGCGAGGAGAATGCGAGCATGGTGAAAAATGAAAGAAAAATAACTAAATTATATAAGAGATGAGTTCAGAAATTAAAGTTACACCAATTAAAGAATGGTTGCCTGAGATTAACAACCCGCTTTTGGTTGCAGGTCCTTGTAGTCTTGAAACAGAAGATCAGGCGATGGAAACCGCCCGCCTGTTAGCAAACGACCCGCGCGTTTTTGTTTATCGTGGTGGCGTGTGGAAACCTAGAACTCGTCCTGGTTCTTTTGAAGGGGTTGGACAAGAGGGCTTGGATTGGTTAATGCAAGTGAAAAAAGAAACGGGGCTTCGTGTGGGAACCGAAGTGGCCAATGCGCAACACACCGAGGCAGCTCTGAAAGCAGGGCTCGATGTGCTTTGGATTGGTGCGCGCTCAACAGCATCGCCTTTTGTGGTGCAAGAAATCGCCGATGTGCTGAAAGGAACCGATGCTGTGGTGATGGTGAAGAACCCTGTGAATCCCGATGTTCAACTATGGTTGGGTGCAATTGAACGATTGAGCCGAGTGGGAATTACTAAACTGGTGGGCATTCATCGTGGATTCACACCTTTCCGGGAAACAAAATATCGAAACTATCCGAATTGGCAAACATTCATTGAGCTTCGTCAGCACATGCCTCAACTTCCTGTAATTTGCGACCCAAGCCACATTGCTGGTAAGCGTGAGTTTTTGCATGAAATTTCGCAAAAAGCGTTCGACTTAGGCATGGATGGCTTGATGGTGGAATCGCACCGCGACCCTAGCTGTGCACTGAGCGATGCCGGTCAGCAACTCACACCAAGCGATTTATTTGCCATGCTCGATAAACTAATCATTCGAAATGAGAAGATTACGAATGTGCAATTTGAAAATCAGCTCGATTTGTTGCGAAATAGAATTGATGCTCTCGATGAGGAGTTGCTCACCATTTTGGCGAATAGGGTGCAAATTTCAAAAGAAATTGGCAAATATAAACGCGAGAATAATGTAACTGCTCTTCAAATGAATCGATGGACAGAGCTGATGAGCAATCGGGTTTCTTTGGGCGAAAAGCTCGATTTGAACAAAACTTTTGTGCAAATTTTGTTTCAACTCATTCATGAAGATTCAGTGCGCATGCAAACCGAAATCATGGATAAAGAATAGGGCGGAATTCTAAATAGATGTTGTATTTTAAGGCGGATAGCATCGTGTTGTGCTTTTCGCCTTAATTTTTCAACTTTGCATGTTGTGATTTTTTTATCTACTTTTGGTGCAACATATTAATATAATGCAATAGTCATGAAATTAATTCAACTATGGATAATTCTTCTTTGTGTGTTCATGAGCATTGGGTCTTCTTGCAAAAGCTCAACAAAGAAACTTCGTCAGCCGGTTTCTTTAATTGAAACCTCATCAAACCGTATTGCTAAAGGCGAATCGCTTAAAATCAATGTAACGGTTAAACTCAATGGCGGAAGTTTGCAAAAGGCAGAATTGTTCTTTCGGGGCGAACTGCTTTGCACGAGCACTTCTGAAAGCTTTTCATGCGATGTTCCAAGTGTTAATGAGCTAGGTGTTCAGCTGCTAAAAGTGGTAGCAACAAAAGATGATGGTCAGGAGGGAACTAATTTTAAATCGGTTTTGGTCTTGCCACAAACACCAGCTCAAATGCTGCGTGTAATTGTGAAAAACACATATCCGCATAATCCTTCTTTTTTCACCGAGGGTTTTGAGGTGCATGAAGGAAGATTTTATGAAAGCACGGGTTTAAACGGCGAATCGGGCATTTATGAATTCGACCTTAAAACAGGGAAAACCATTCGGGAGGTGCCGCTGAATAAACAATATTTTGGCGAGGGAATGACCATTCTCAACGACAAGGTTTATCAGCTTACTTATAAGGCTCAAAAAGGATTTGTTTATAATTATTCGAACTTCGAGGAAATTAATTCTTTTACTTATCGCAATGCCGAAGGTTGGGGCATGACAAATAATGATACCTTGCTCATTAAATCAGATGGCACCGAGTTTATTGATTTCTTCCACCCCGAAACGTTCGAGGAACTTCGACGAATTGTGGTGTGCGATCATCAGGGGGTAATTAAGAATATCAACGAATTGGAATATGACAAGGGTTTTATTTATGCCAATGTTTGGATGACCGACCTCCTTGTGAAAATCAATGCGCAAACAGGCGAGGTTGTAGCTAAGATTGACTGCTCATCTTTACGCAACCTGGTGGGCAATGGCAATGAAATTGATGTGCTCAATGGTATTGCAATCGACAATCGGAATGGCAAGATGTATCTCACCGGAAAATATTGGGATAAGACTTTTGAAGTGGAACTTCAACCAGCACCTTAATCGAATAATCCTAATTCACCCATTCGGTGATTGGCAATTCCAAGATGTTTGTAGGCAAGTTCTGTTACTTCTCTTCCACGAGGAGTACGCTTAATAAATCCTTCTTTAATTAAGAATGGTTCATAAACCTCTTCCACCGTGCCAGTGTCTTCGCTCACCGCAGTAGCAATTGTGCTCAGACCAACTGGTCCACCTTTGAATTTTTCAATGATGGTGCGTAGAATCTTGTTGTCCATTTCATCTAATCCGTGTGTGTCGATATTTAGCGCATTGAGCGAAAATTTAGTAATATCCATGTCGATTCTACCATTTCCTTTCACTTGAGCAAAGTCGCGCACTCGTCGCAAAAGGGCATTCGCAATACGAGGAGTTCCTCGACTTCTTCCGGCAATTTCAATGGCAGCACGCTCGTCAATTTCAATATTTAGAATGCCCGATGAGCGTTTCACAATGCTAGAAAGAATGTCGAGATTGTAATATTGAAAATGCGATTGAATTCCAAAACGAGCACGCAAAGGGGCGGTTAGCATGCCCGATCGGGTGGTAGCTCCAATTAAGGTGAATGGTTCAAGCTCAATTTGAATTGAACGAGCACTCGGACCTTTATCAATCATGATGTCGATTTTATAGTCTTCCATGGCAGAATATAAATATTCTTCAACAATGGGACTTAGTCGGTGAATTTCATCGATGAAAAGGACATCGTTTCGTTCTAAATTGGTGAGTAGTCCAGCTAAATCACCTGGCTTGTCGAGAACAGGTCCGGAAGTGATTTTTAAATTCACTCCCATTTCGTTGGCAATGATATTCGATAGTGTGGTTTTTCCCAATCCGGGAGGACCAAAAAGCAGAGCATGATCAAGAGCTTCTCCACGCATGCGAGCTGCCTGCACAAAGATTTGCAGGTTTTCCACAATCTGATCTTGTCCTTTAAAATCGGAAAATGAAAGCGGACGAAGTTTTTTGTCGATATCATTTTCTCCGTCGGCTGCTTCTCGACGAATATCTATTGAATCACCCATGAATGCACATATTTGTTTTGAACTGCAAAGGTAGTCATATTGTTTGAAAAAAAGAGCTATTCTTTTTTCAATGATTTCAAGTGAGCAACAGTCATGCGAATATCTGCGAAAGAATAGTCGCTACCTAAAGTCTCCTTGATTGGACTGAGCTTTTCGCTTCCTTGTTTTTCAATTTCTTTGGTAATGATTTCGATTTTTTCAGCTGAAACAAAATCAAGTGCCGACAGTTCACCAGTTTCCACATATAGAGCCAAGTGTTCTTCGATGGTCGATTTCATATAGTTTCGTTCTTGTGCAATTTCGCTCACACTTTTCCCTTGTTTGTAGAGCTCATAGCTTATTTGACGAGTGGGAATTTTGGTTGTTTTCACTTTTTTTTGTGTTTTCTCTTTCACCATTTTAGTTTCCGTGATAACTCGTGCCAAATTTGCCATATTTGGTGTGTTCACTTGCTCTTTCTGAAGAACATTGCCTTTAATAGTTTCATCGATGAGCGATTTTGCCTTGTATATTAATTGCAGTTGCATGTGAATTTCTTGAGCAAGGGCATTTAATTCTTCGACATAGCTTTTCACTCCTTTCAGCGATATCAAGGCATTAATTTTATCAATTATCTTCTGATGAATTGCTTTAATTAGAGGTTCAAAATAAGAAATAGCCTTAGTCATGCGTTCTTGCAATTCGTCGAGCTTATTCGATTTTGAACTGTCAATGATTCGTTGAATTTGTTTTTGAAAGGAATCGGCAGTTTCTTTAATTTGCTGTATTTGCAAGTGTGTTTGTTCAGCCCACTCCACATGTTTTTGTTTTTCCGAAAGATTAGCCGATTTGTTGTAGCTATTAACATGCAGGAAGAATTCCTCTTCTATTTTTTCGAAGTTGTAGGCTTCCGTGCTAAGTTGCTTCAAATAGGCAGGTATTGATAATTCAAGAATTGATTCCAGCTCCGTATCGTTTTTTCTTAATTGACTAAAGTTTTTAACTATCGCATCGACAGGAATGCCATTGCTAGGAATTTTAGAAATTAAAACTAATCCATCGAGGGTTCGTAATCGTGAAAGAGCCACATAAACTTGCCCGGGAGCAAATGCGTTATTGACATCAATAACGGCTTTGTCGAAAGTTAATCCTTGGCTTTTGTGCACCGTAATTGCCCAAGCGAGTTTTAAGGGAAATTGCTTGAAGGTGCCCACGGTGTCTTCTACTATCTCTTTTGTTTGCTCATTGAAGTTGTATTTTTTGTTTTCCCAAGTGAAGGGCTCCACCCACACCGATTCACTTTCGTCGTTAAATTCTACCTCAATTTCCGATTCGCCAAAAGCTTTCACAAATCCAATTTTACCATTAAAATAGCGTCGTTCGGTTGAAGTATCGTTTTTAATGAACATGACCTGCGCACCTTTTTTTAAAACAAGGGTTTCATCGCAAGGAAAGTTATATTCGCTGAATTCGCCTGAGGTTATCGCTTTAAATGTTTGACCAGGCAGATTTATTTCAGCCAATGCTTTTTGATTGCGTTCATCGGCTATTCGGTTGTGTGTGGTGAGCAGAATGATACCATCATTTGATTTTTGTTGATAGTTAGGTTGATAAAAGCTGTTGAGCAAATTGATTTCTTCATTTCCTAAAATGTTGTTTCGCAACTTATCGAGAAGGTTTATAAAGCGCATATCTGTTTGGCGATATATTTTCTCTAATTCCACATAAACCAGAGCGGTTTTTTGGAAAACTTGTGCGCTAAAGAAATTGCAACTAGCGTAATATTTCGATAACACATGCCATTCCTCATCCTTCACCACGGGAGGGAGTTGAAGTAAATCGCCAATAAATAGCACTTGTACTCCGCCAAAAGGAGTAAGTCTTTTTTTCCTGATCGTGCGCAAAATCAAATCGATTGCATCGAGGGTGTCGGCACGAAGCATACTTACTTCATCAATAACTAATAGTTCGAGCTTGGAAAGCAACACGCGTTTCTTTTTGTGCATTTGGAAATGCTTAAACAATGTTTGAGGAGTGTTGAATGCGGTGTTGGCGTTCTGCACATGTTGCAATTCAGTGTTTTCTGGAATAAATGCGCCAAATGGAAGTTGGAACAAGGAGTGCAAAGTAACACCACCTGCATTAATGGCTGCTATTCCTGTTGGAGCGGCAATCATCATGCTTTTATGCGTGCTTTTCGCCATGTTTCTGAGGAAGGTTGTTTTTCCTGTTCCTGCCTTTCCGGTGAGAAATATATGCTGATTGGTGCTATTAATGAGTTGGCTAAGTATTTCAGTTGTTTTGTTTAACTCTTGATCGACCATTGTTTAAATTCTAATTAGAAATAAGGAGTATTCATCTGAGCGCTATTTTCTAAGAATTAGTTGTTCTCACAACTTTAAGATTCTCAAAAAGAACATTGAGCTTAGACTAGGTAAATATAGAACAAATAATCAAAATGACCTAACGGTAAATCATCATCCTTGAAAGCTGAGCTTATTGAGACTTGGGTTTGCAATCCATTTTAGTTGAAGCGGGTGTAGAAAGCGATTGATGTTTAGTGTGTAATTTATTAAGCCGAGTTTGCTGTTAAAGCAAGATGGCTGTCGATTTCATTCCAACAGCCATCTTTCATATAGATTTATTTTTTTCGCAACTCGAAGATGTCTTTTCGTCGGTCGCGAAGATTTTTCACGCTACCAAATTGATGAAGTTCACGGAGTAAATCAACATCAACATCGGCAATGAGAATCATTTCGGTGTTTGGGGTGGCTTCCGCCTTAATGCCGTTGGTTGGAAATGCAAAGTCGCACGGAGTGAACACCATCGATTGAGCATATTGAATATCCATGTTCTGCACTTTAGGTAAGTTGCCCACACTTCCGGCGATTGCCACATAGCATTCGTTTTCAATGGCACGAGCTTGTGCACAGTGTCGCACGCGCGAGTAGCCATTTTGAGTGTCGGTTAGGAACGGAACAAACAAAATGTCCATACCTTCATCGGCAAGCAGTCGACTTAATTCAGGGAATTCCGAATCATAGCAAACTAAGATTCCAATTTTCCCACAGTCGGTGTCGAAGGTGCGCAATTGAGTTCCTCCCACCATTCCCCACACTTTTGCCTCATCGGGGGTTACATGTAGTTTTTCATAACGTTCCACCGATCCATCGCGTTTACACAGATATCCCACATTGAATAGTTTATCGTCGATTATTTGAGGCATACTTCCTGTAATGATGTTTATATTATAGGAAATGGCGAGCTTCACAAAACGCTGTTTAATTTCATCGGTATGCTTAGCGAGTTCTCTAATAGCTTCAGGGGTTGAAAGGTGATTGTTTTCTGCCATCAAAGGAGCATTGAAGAATTCGGGAAAAAGAGCGAAATCGCTACGATATCCAGAAACGGCATCAATGAAAAACTCTGCTTGTTGCATAAGGTCGTCTAAGTCTTTATATGGTCGCATTTGCCACTGAATTAATCCCAGGCGAACAATCTTCTTAACCGTTGAGGCTTTGTTCTCTTGTTTTTCGTAGTAAATATTATCCCATTTCAATAACACGGCATAGTCTTTCGATTCCACATCGCCTTCGAGATAATTTTTCAAGATACGAGTTGGACGGAAGTCGTTAGAGATTTGGAAGTCGAGCACTGGGTCGTAAATCTCTTTCGATTTCACTTTGTCGATATATTCCTTTGGAGTCATTTCATTGGCAAATTTCCTATAGTTTGGAATCCTTCCTCCGAATGTAATCCCTTTTAGGTTTAAGCGTTCGCACAACTCTTTTCGGTAGTCATATAATCGGCGACCCAAACGTAATCCACGATATTTAGGGTGAATGAACACTTCCACACCATAAATAATATCGCCATCGGGATTATGGGTGTTGAAGGTGTAGTTTCCAGTAATTTTTTCGTAGCTGTGAAAGTCGCTAAATTTGTTGTAATCAACAATGATTGAAAGAGCGCACCCTGCAATCTGATTGTTTACTTTAATAACAACTTGCCCTTCGGGAAATTTGTCGATTAGCGTTTTCACCTGATGTTCTTTCCAATAGGCATCGGGCATGGCGGCATATGAAGCAATCATTGCTTCTTTAAATTCTGGATAATCGGCCAGATTTAGATATTCCAGTTCGATGTTTTCAATGTTTGAAACCATATTAAGTAAAGTTGTATTTCGTGAGTTGGCAAATCAAGTGGGGCACAATGTTGCATGCCCACAAGTTGTGTTTCCTCCGATTATTAATCATTTTCTAAATTTCGAGTAGGAACCCAAGAAACAATGAGTCCAATTATGAACACCACTAGCAGGGTAGCGAAAATGTCGATAGCTTCAAGTTTCATGGGATATGAAGAAAGTGCAAAGGCACCATCGCCAGGTAGTTTCACAAGGGCAAACTTAATTTGAAGCCACACCAAGAAGAATCCGAACAGCATGCCTAGAATAGCACCAATGGATGAAATGAGCCATCCTTCAATTAAGAAGATTTTCCGAATGAACTTGGAATCGGCACCCATGCTCTTCAGTACAAAGATATCGGTCTTTTTTTCTAAGATAATCATGGTGAGTGAGCTCAGCAGATTGAATGAAGCAATGAGCAAGATGAATCCTAAGATTAAGAAACTTGCCCATTTTTCTGATTTCATCACCTGATAAATCAGTTTGTGTTGTTCCATTCGGTCTTGCACCTTATAGTTTTCGCCAAAGAGTGCTTGAATTTGTTTTTTCACCTTGTTCAAATCGGCGTCGGGATTAATTTTCAATTCAATCGATGTTAGTCTCCCATCGAGTTGAAACAAGTTTCGGGCAAAATCAATCGGGGCGAGCACATATTGCGCATCAATTTCTTGTTGAATGGAAAAGATGCCCGATGGAAGTATATAATTATGATTGAAGGTGCTTTGAATTGGCACATTGCGTTTGGCACTTCTTTTGGGGTAGTACAAGTGGATGGGGTTTTTCGTGCTCATTCCAATGCCTAAATCAATGGCAACACCATAGCCCAACACCGCCTGAAAATAATCATCTTTGGCAAGAGAAAAATTGCCAATTACCATCATGGAGTCAATGCCCGAAAAGTTGGCATAATTTGAATGCACGCCTTTCAGTATGCCATATTTTTGTCGGCTGCCATATGAAATAAGCACGTTGTCTTCCACCACTTCCATATATGAAACCACCCCGTCAACTAGCAAGAGTTCATCAAGCTTGGTGTGCATAATGGGGAAGTTCTTTCCTTCAACGAGAGTTATTTTCAAATCGGCATCGAAGCTTGAAAGCATGCCTCCAATAAATTCATTGATACCGTTGAATGCCGAAAGCACTACAATTAATGCCGTTGTTCCAATAGCAACACCAAGCACCGAAAGAATCGATATGAGGTTAATCACATTGATTGTTCGTTTCGACAGCAGATATCGTTTAGCTATTTGGAAATGCAGACTCACTGTTTCGTTTTATTTGATTGCTTTCACAATTAATCCGGTGCCCGATGAGTGCTTCGTGTGAAGATCGATCCAGTTGAGCAGTAGGCAAAATGGGAAAACAAGTAGGTAATAGAATGGCAGAGCAATGAAAAACAATTTACTTACGCCGAGCAATAAAATGGGATATTTCATGGAAAGTTTCCAGCTAATCTTTCCCGCCGTGCCATATGAGTATTTAGCCTCAATGGTTGAAAATCCCACACTTTTTAGTTTTGTGCTAATATCGTCAATGCTATATCCGTCGCGCACATGTTCATCGATAAAGCCATGAGCGCCTTCTTCGTGGTCGTGATGCGAATCAGAGCCTCCTTGATCGGAAGGAGTGGAAATGAGTAGCACACCACCAGCTTTCATGGAATGATAAAAATTGCGGAACACTTGCACATCTTCTTCAATGTGCTCCATCACATCAACCGAAAGAATGAGCTCGAATTTATTCGCCTGAGAAAAAGTGGTTAAATCGCCCACTTCAAATTTCACGCGGTCATCTTCATTAATTGCTTGGAAGAAGCGATTGCAATCGGCAATTTGCTCCTCCTTCACATCAACGGCTAGAATTTGAGCTTGCTTAAAAATCCGGCTCATGCGAAATGAATACTGACCAAAACCCGATCCTGCATCGAGTATGTTTGCCTTTTGGGGAAGTTCTAATTTTCGCAACATGCTATTAATGTGCCATGCTCGAAGCAAAAGAATGTCGAGCATGCCATAGAACGTCTTTCTTAAAGAGGGTGTTTGGTTAAACACTTTGCCCAACGAGCGTTTTATGGGGTCGTACTGCATAGTGCTAGCTTTTTAATAGGGTGTTGATGTTGTCAAGATAGTCTAAACTATCGTCAATGTAGAATTCCAATTCGGGTATAATTCGAATTTGTTTACCCACTTTTCTTCCGAGCAAACCACGAATTTTTGGATTGGCAATTCTAATTTCCTTCAACACCTCTTTACTCCCTTCCGAAGGAAAGATGCTCAAGTAGGTTTTCGCTTGGGCTAAGTCGGGGGTAACTCTCACAATAGTCACGCTAATCATTTTCCCCATAAATAGGTTTCTACTTTCACGTTGAAATATTTCGGCTAGTTCCTTTTGAATTAGTCGACTCACTTTTTGTTGTCTGGTTGACTCCATGTTTTTTAATGTTTAAGGGGTCAAAGTTAATCAATAATTTTATCAGTTTGCGGTTTGCAATGCAAATTGCTGTGTTTTTTTTAAATGCTTTGTTCCGATGCAAATCTTCATCGGCAGGTGTTATTTTAGAAGTTGCCCAATTGAATCTGCCAAAGAAACACGCAATTATAGTCAAAAGCAAGTGAGTAGTCTTTTTTATATTTATCTTTGTGCGCATGAAGCAGAATATATGGACTCCACAATTTTGGCAGCAGCAATTCCTATCACTCGATTCCAACATGCGCAATGTATTAAAAAACTCATTGAGCTCAGCATTTGTTCGAGTGGGAGGAATGTTTGCCACCATGTTGTTTAGTGTGTTTCTTGGTCGCACCTTGGGTGCCGATGGCATGGGAGTTGTTAACTTGGCAAATCGGATAGTAAATCTCTTGCTAGTGGTGGTTCTTTGTGGCATGCCAACCGCCATCATTAAAGAAAGCTCAATATCCTATTCCAATTTCAACTGGAAAGAAGCCAATGGAGTTATTCGTTCAGCAAAATGGTTTAGCACTATCTTTTCGCTTGTGCTCATTGTTATAGGTATAGCTTGTTCCGAGTGGCTTTGTTTGCATGTTTTCCATGAACCCCGATTAACACTTCCGCTCATCATTACGCTCATTTCGCTATTGCCACAGGTTTTAACGCGCATTGATGCTTCCATGCTGAATGGTTTTAGAAAGATTTGGCAAGCAAACCTCTTCGAAAATGCCTTAGCCTCGTTGATTGTTTTGTTCATCATCATGATAATCTACTTGGCAAACATCGAAATTTCCATTGTCAATGTTTCGTGGGCATATGCATTGAGCAAATTCTTCGTGTCAATGGTGTCGGCTTTTCTGTGTCGGATTCAAATCCCTTCCGATAAACGTGAAGAAAAGGGCAGTTTAGAAATCAAGTTGCTCCTACGCCGATCGTTGCCTTTTTTTTTAAGTTCGGCGGTTTCTGTCATTGCCATGAACATCGATGGCATCATGATTGGCTGGTTTAGTAGTTCGCGAGAGCTCGGACTCTATGCTGCTGCAACAAATTTAGCCTTGCTCATGAGTTTTTTCATGAGTGTTGCAAGCTCGGCACTCAATCCGCACATAGCCTCGCTTCATGTGTCGGGCAAATTGAAAGAATTAGAAAAAATGCTTCAGCGAGTAACATTAATATTGATTGTGTTGGGATTGCTAAGTGGCTTGTTTTTTGTTTTTTTTGGGAAGTTTATTTTGTCAATTTGGGGCAAAGAATTCGAAGACGCCTATCAAATGCTCTTGGTGTTGTGTCTTGGTCAGTTCGTTAACGTGTCAACCGGTTGTGTCGGATCGGTTTTGGTTATGTGTGGTTGTGAAAAAATTGAGGCTAAAATTTTGCTCATCAGCCTAACGAGCAACGTAATACTCAATTATCTGCTCATTAGCAACTATGGGGCTTTGGGTGCTGCCTTTTCCACCACACTCACACTCTCAATTGCCATGCTTGTTAGAGTGGGCATCGTGAAGAAAAAACTAGGAATTTCCATGTGGTAACATTCACGCATTTTCTGCAATAAGAATAACCCTTTGGCGGAACATTTTTCAACTCCCTAAACCAATCCCGTCCATCCTTTCTTGGGGGTGCCGGCATTCCTCCCCGCCATTCCTTCGCCCTGCCGTCGCGCTTTCCGCTACAATCTTTTAAGTGGGCGAGAACCAAAGCCCACTTAAAAGGATTTTCGCTACAATCGCTCACCCTGCTGCGCACACCAACACAAATAAAAAAAAACATTTTCGTTCTATGACGAATATAGTGGCTAACCCGTTGCTGGAATTAATTATTTGCAATTTTAACGAAGAATGTGTTATACATATTCGAGTTTCATTGGTATTTGGGAACTACTTAAGGGGACTTCTAAAAATTAGTTTTAAATTGGGGAGGCTGCTAAATACGGCTGTTGTTCATTTTGTTTTCTGAGAGTATCTTTTGTACTAATCTCTTAAACCATAGCTCGCTATGCTTTGGCGAAATTAGCCCAAAATCTATCTCTCATAAAATCAAAATGACCTAACAGCTAATTTTTAGAAGTCCCCTTAAAATTAATTATTGAATTGAGGAGGCTGCTAAAGATACATTGCAATGCGGCACCATCAGGAAGATTGTGTAATATCTTCTGAATCCATTACTTAATCATCGCCAACCGACACGCTTAATGACTATATAGCTTAGAATACTACGTTTAAAATAAAGCTTATTGGTCCATTTTTATTTTGAAATGCAAAATTAAGCAAACTTATTAGTCCATTTTTATTTTGAAATGGTGTTTTAAGCAAACTTATTGGTCCATTTTTATTTTGTAATGGTGTTTTAAGCAAAGTTATTGGTCCATTTTTATTTTGAAATGGTGTTTTAAGCAAACTTATTAGTCCATATTTTTTTTGAAATGGTGCTTTAAGCCAACTTAATTAGCTACATTTTTCCCCATGAGCTAAGTTAAGCTTCAAGTTATAATGTAATAAGAAGTCTTTTAGCTATGAATTTTGTTCGGTATAAGCCTAATGATAAGTTATCGGATTAAAAATGCACTGATTTAATTCCGCCAACGGGTTATATATATAG
>JBKEAC010000004.1:0-13738 GCA_047971925.1 Mangrovibacterium sp. | reverse complement strand
GGTCTTGAACATCATTTAGGATTAACATGCGACCCCGTGCTCGGATTAGTTCAAATTCCATGCATTGAGCGCAATGTTCTAGCTGCTGCACGAGCTATCAGCCACAACACCTATGCCATGATGGGCAATGGAAAGCACCGTATTAGTCTTGATGATGTTACAGAAACCATGCTTCACACAGGAAGGCTTCTCGATGCTAGCCTTAAAGAAACTTCACAGGCAGGGCTTGCAATACTCAAATCAATGAAATATTACAATGGTGAAGAATATTAACTAATTCAACTCGTGATTTTTTATAGCGTGAAAGTTTAGAAGACATTACAACAAAAAAAGGCAGCAAGCATTCTCTTTAAATGCTTGCTGCCTTTTTTTGTTGTGAATAATTGTGTTAAACAATGCTCACTTTTTCGCCATTAAACTCGATGATATCGCCTTTAATGAGCTTAGCTCTTTTTCTAGTTT
The DNA here is from genome assembly GCA_047971925.1 of Mangrovibacterium sp. Taxonomy (GTDB): domain Bacteria; phylum Bacteroidota; class Bacteroidia; order Bacteroidales; family Prolixibacteraceae; genus JBKEDC01. The sequence goes on along the minus strand of JBKEAC010000004.1, from coordinate 13,276 downwards.
CAACTGCTCCGTTTCGTGTCACATATCCCTCTTCAACCACTTGTTTCGCCATGCCACCTGATTCAACCAGGCGCAACAACTTCAGTAATTTAATTAACTCGATATGCTCTGTTTGTAATTCAAATTTCATAATTTTTTCTTTTAGAAATTCTATTTTTATGAAAGCTCATAATCCTGGAAAGAAGGCATCTTCAAAATGTTCTAGCTGATATATTCCACCACTAAAAACTACAGTAATGACATCAAAACGTGTTTCTAGCATTGAATTGTTTATTTCAATGTAAGCATCGGCGGCAGCAATCAGAAAGTTCATTTTCTTTTTATCGATAGCATCGCTAGGGTGCCCATATTGTTCGCCCGATCGTGTTTTCACTTCCACCATAACAAGTTCATCGTCAATTCGAGCAATGATATCAACCTCTAGGTGATGATGGCGCCAATTTCGTTCAAGAATTGTATATCCCTTTTTAATCAGATACTTTTCGGCTAGTTCCTCCCCTTTGTTTCCAAGTTTTTTTTGATCTTGTTCCACTATTTTTCTTTAGCAATAATAGTTCCTGGCTTAAAATAAGCCGACAAACTATCGGCTGAACACACAATACTTTCGGCACGATGGAGGACAATGTCGCTTTTCAATGAAGCAATAATTGCACCTTTTTGATAATGATATCGAGTAACAATCTCATCGAGAAGTAATATTTTTATTTCCTCTTTGAAATCTTCAACATCTTTGTCTAATTCATGTTTCACCTGTTGGCGCAAAGCCTCGAATTCAGTTTTTGATCGGTCGTAATATTTTTCAAGTTTAGCCGTTTTTTCTAATTCATCGAGCGCTTTTTCTGTTTCCGATTCATATGAAAAATCTTTTTCTTTAATGAATTTTAAAAAGTCGGCATAAATTTCATCGTTAATTTCAAATTGATTGGCAGCTGCAATTGATTCATGCTCATAAAAATATTTTGTAGCATAATCGAAAATCATGTAATCTCTCATTAAATAATAAATGAAACTACTACCTGTTGGCAATTCTACTTTAATATCGGGCGTAATTCCTCCGCCATCATAAACTTTTCTTCCATTGTTGGTTGAAAATTCAGTGATTAATGAATCGGGCACAACCCCCACACTTCCATCTTCATTTCTATTTGAATAATCAAGAGCTTGAATGCAACGACCGCTAGGCACATAATATTTTGCAGTTGTTAGTTTAAGCTTTGAATTATAGCTCAAGTCGCGAGTTGCTTGCACAAGTCCTTTTCCGAATGTTCTTGAACCAATCACCACTGCTCTATCTAAATCTTGTAAAGCTCCCGACACAATTTCCGATGCCGATGCCGATCGTTTATTAACTAGCACTGCCAATGGAATATTTTCATCAATCGGATTTTCGGTGGTGAAATATTCTTGATCCCATTTTTCAACCTTGCTTTTTGTGAAAACAACCTTTGTTCCTTTAGGAACGAAGGCACTAACAATGGTAACTGCTTCATTGAGTAATCCTCCTGGGTTATTTCTTAAATCAAGAATCAATGAAGTTGCGCCATCTTTTTCCTTCAATTCTTTCACAATTTTGCGAATTTCGTTTCCACATCCTTCGGTGAAGCTTGAAAGTTGAAGATAGCCCACTTTATTATCGAGCATACCATAATAAGGCACAGCATCAATTTGAATTTGCTTGCGAACTACATCGAAACTCAAGGTTTTTTTCTCGCCAAAGCGTTTTACTTTCACCGTGAGCATTTCATTGCTTGTTCCCTTCAAAAGATTACTCACCCCTTCCACATCCATTCCTTTTACTGATTTGCCTGCCACTTCCACAAAAATATCGCCTGCTCGCAGCCCTGCTTTGTCGGCTGGAAAACCTTGATAGGGTTCCGACACAATAATATCTTCACCTTTGAGAGCTATAATTGCACCCACACCGGCATATTCACCTGTTGTCATGAAATTAAAGTCGTCAATTTCTTTTTCAGGAATGAAGGTGGTGTATGGATCGAGAGTTTTCAGCATTTCATCGATACCTGTTCGCATCATTTTGTCGGCATCAAGTTCATCAACGTAAAAAACATTGAGTTCTCGAATGATTGCATGAAATATATCGAGATTTTTATCGATAGCAAACATTTTTTCATCGCGTGAGGCGCTAGTAATTAACACCACTAGAAAGGCTAGTACACTTGCTCCTATGCCTATTTTTACTTTATTAGCTAGTTTCATTTTAAATAATCGTAGAATTGTTATTTCAATATTGATGAGCAAATATAATAAAATACGGGCAATTGATTATCAATTGCCCGTATAATACTAAAATATAGCTCCCGATGATTCTTTTCAACACCCTAATTTAATCATCTTCCCTATGTTTTAAGTGCTGTTTATTACATTAGTTCGCCCACAACCTCATTGTTAAGCTCATAAATTTCTTGTTTAAACTTTCGTTTTCCTCGCACACACTTGTTGAATGGCACTTGGCAAATCACGCCATCTTTAATGCCAATCATCACACTCTTTTGGTCGTCGAGCAAGGCATCGATGGCACCAACACCCATGCGTGTTGCCATGATTCTATCCATTGCTGTTGGGTTTCCTCCGCGTTGCACATGCCCCAAAATAGAAACTCTCACTTCAAACTTAGGATTTTCTTTTTGAACTCGCTCGGCAACTGCTAGAGCATTCAGTTGCTTTCCTCCTCCTTCGGCAACAACAATAATTCCACTGGTTTCTTTTTTCTTAATACCTCGTTTGATAAATTTTTCCAGCTCATCGTTTGTTTGAACTTCGGGGAGTAGAATAGCTTCTGCACCGCAAGCAATTCCGCTGAATAGAGCTAAATCGCCGGCTTCATTTCCCATTACTTCAACCACAAAAATTCGTCCATGCGAGCGAGCTGTATCCTTAATTTTGTCAAGAGCTTCAACAGCGGTGTTCAAAGCCGTATCATGTCCGATGGTGTAGTCGGTGCCATACATGTCATTGTCGATTGTTCCCGGAATTCCAACTGTTGGGATATCGGTTTCTTGTGAAAACAACTGAGCTCCTTGAAATGAACCATCGCCCCCAATGACCACCAATGCTTCAATGCCTTGAGCTTTTGCTTGTTCATAGGCTTTTTGTCGCCCTTCGGGTGTTTGAAACTCTTTGCATCTTGCGGTGCGTAAAATTGTGCCTCCTTGGTGGAGAATACCACTCACTGTTCGCGTGCTCATTGGCTTGAAATCACCTTCAATTAATCCTTGATAACCTCGACGAACACCAACCACTTTAATTCCTTTTTTTAATGCCGAACGTGTTACCGCTCGAATTGCAGCATTCATTCCTGGAGCATCACCTCCCGATGTGAGCACGGCTATTTTATTAATTTTCTTAACCATTTATTATAAAATATAATTTTCGGCGCAAAAGTATATTGAAATGAATAAAAGTATGTTGCCATTTCATCTATTTAATAAAAAATTATTGCTACTCACCCGAAGTTGTCCATGTAAAGGTGAATCATCTAATTTAGTTTTATGCTGTGATTCCGCCACTCCACCAATAAATAACTATACCAATTATTTTAATTTCAGAAAACCTCGAAAGTCAGTCAATTGAAACAGGCTGTTCATATACTTAGTCAGACTTATTATTCAACTGAAAGAAAAAAATAGAATCATAGAAGCTTTTAAAAATTTAAAAACTCACGTTTAAAGCTGCCAGAAACTCGAATACTCAATTATTATTTCTATATTTACGATGTATTGATAAGGCTTGAATCCTTTAAAAGATTTCGGTTTTAATCGTTTTGCAATCGTTTTGTAATTAAAAAGCAATTAATTATTTATTGTTTTGCAACATGAAACATGCCATAATTAGGCGCTTTTAGTTCGAGCTTTCTCAATTAAAAGCTAATTTTTAGAAATTCCCTATTGTGTTGAAACAAGGGGTGATTAAACAAACAACAACATAAATGAGATTAAAAACTTTGTTTTTCATGCTACTTCTAGTAGCTACAACTGCCACAAAGGCAACAGAACCAGCAAACAGCGAATTTAAACCATCGGGCAAAGTCTTTGGTAGTGCTTTCACCGGATTCAACACGCTGCATTCAAACGGCAGCAATGAGAAAACTTCAAAATCGTTTGTGCTCGACCGATTAGAACTCGGCTACATTTATCAGTTTTCCGAAAATTGGTTGTTTAAAGGTTGTTTCGATATTTCCGACCCTAAAGATGAAAGCACATTGCAGCACACAGCCTTTGCGCGTAATGCCTTTGGCGAATATCACAACGATAAACTGATTGTGCGATTCGGCATGATTACAGGCATTAGCTTCAACTTCGTTGAAAACAGCTGGGGGCACCGCTATATTGCTAAATGCTATCAGGAGTATTTCGATTATAGTGCTAGTCGCGACATTGGTATAACGGGTTCATATGCTTTCAATGACAAGCTGAGTGTTGATGGCATTATTTCAAATGGCGAGGGCTACAAACTAAAACAGCAAGACACATATTTGGAATATGGCATTGGGGTAACCTTTCGTCCTTTTAATCGATGGGTGTTTCGTGGATATACCGATATTACCGAGACCGATGTGCTAAATGAAAACACCTATGCAGCTATGATTGGCTATGAGTTTAACAATGGGAGTAGCATTGGAGCCGAATATAACGCTCAACGAAATGGCGAAGTAACGAAAGGGAAAAATCAATCGGGTTGTTCATTCTACTCTACGGTTGAAATTTGTGAAAATTGGCATATTTATGCGCGTTATGACTACAACGACCGCAATGAAACATGGGACTCTGGCAACAATGCGAATGTGTTTTTTGCAGGAGTGCAGTTTTCACCAAGAAAAGGAATTAAAATAACACCAAACTACATTCACAGTTCGCATTCTGTTGCAAGTTTTTGCACAGAAAATGAATATCGACTTAGCTGCGAATTTAAATTCTAATTATTAAAAACACATGTTCACCTAAATGTTTCAATGATGAAAAATAAAGATATCAGAATTTTAATTGTTGACGATGAAGAGGACTTACGAGAAATCTTGCAATTTAATTTAATAGCTGAAGGTTTTCAAGCCGACACCGCTCCTTCTGCCGAAGAAGCCTTGAAGTTGAATCTTTCAAACTATCAACTCATTTTGCTCGATGTGATGATGAAAGGAATGTCGGGATATAAATTTGCCGATATGATTAGGCAAGAAATGAAACTCGACACACCAATCATTTTCTTAACAGCAAAAACAACCGAAAACGACCTGCTCACCGGTTTCACTGTTGGTGGCGATGACTATATAACCAAACCGTTCAGCATTAAAGAAGTCTTTGTGCGAATAAAAGCCATTTTAAAACGACGAGCTACGAACGAAACCGAAATTCAAGAAAACTTCTTAAACTATAAAGGGCTTCAAATTAATCTCGACCGACTAGAAGTTACAATCGATGGAGTTGAGCTTCGTTTAACAAAGAAAGAGTTCGATATATTGGTTCTTTTGTTGAAAAACAGAGATCACTTCATTAGTCGTGAAGATATCTTATTGCGAATATGGAGCAACGATGTGGTGGTTACCGATCGAAACGTTGATGTGAATATTGCTCGTATGCGAAAAAAAATAGGAAGCTATGGACTCCAAATTGTGGGGCGGTCAGGCTATGGCTATTGCTTTAATTCCTAAGATTGCTTCCTTTTTAAAATTCTTATTCTAAGTTTATGTGGAAGCCAAAAAGTTTTCAACGGCGCATTTTTATCTATTTTTTTAGTGCCTTTCTTCTGTTCACTATTGTGGTGCTGAGCTTTCAATATATTCGTGAAATTAACTTCAAAAAAAGTCAAATAGAAAGAACATTAAGCGATGTTTCAAGCATGATGTCGAAATACATTTCGCAACATGATGCAATTAACTCCAATAAGCTCGCTCAGCTCGATAGCTTAATGCAAATTCTGCCCTACCCCGATCTTCGATTAACTGTAATCAATAGTAATGGAACGGTCGTTTTCGATAATTTTGTTTCCGATAGCAACACCATGGAAAACCATTTGTCGCGCATTGAAATTCAATTGGCAGCTAAAAATGGTTCGGGTTCAAACATTCGCCATTCTGAAACAACAAACCAGCAATTCTATTATCATGCCACTTTGTTTGATGGCTATTTTGTGAGATGTGCCATGCTCTACAACCCCTCGCTACATCAATTTTTAAAAATATCGCACACCTTCATTTTATTCTGTGTTTTACTGTTAGTTGCCATGTGCATCATTCTGCATTTGCTAACCACGCAATTAGGCGATTTCACCGAACAACTTCGCCATTTTGCCGTGAAAGCCGGAAAAGGTGAGGCAATTATTCTAAACGAAACATTTAAAGACACCGAGTTTGGCGACATTCAGCACCAAATCATGAGCATTTATAATGAATTGAAAGAATCGAAAGATGCGCTCAGTGCCGAGAAAGAACGATTGTTTAATCATTTATATGCGCTTAATGAGGGCATTGCTTTTTTTACCATCGAAAAGAAAAAAGTGCTAGCCAATGCCCACTTCATTCAATTTTCAAACATGATTTCGCAACGGTCGAACATTTCGATTCAATCATTCTTTGAAATTGAATCGCTTGAACCGCTCGTGAAGAAAATCGATAAGGTTTTAAAATCGAAAAAACCAATCAACCCCCGAAAACTCCCTCATTTTGAAATGAAAATTGGAGGCGAAAATGAAATCTATTTCCGCATTCAAACCATCATTTTTCAAGATAGAAGTTTTGAAATTTTAATTGAAGATATTACCCGTTTAGAAAAGCGAAGACTACTTAAACAGCAGCTCACATCGAACATAGCACACGAGCTAAAAACACCGCTAGCTTCCATTAAAGGATATTTAGAAACCTTGCTGAACAATCAGCAATCGATTCCAATGGAAAAACAACACTACTTCCTTGAGCGTGCCTTTAATCAAACCGAACGATTAAACCTCTTGTTAAATGATATTTCGCTTATAAACAACATGGAAGATGCGGCAGAACTTTTTGAAATGAAGCAAGTGAAAATGAAAACACTCATCAATGATGTTGTTGAAAATTTATCATCTCGCCTGCTGCAACACCAAATTACGGTGAATGTGGAAGTGGCAAGCAATCTGGAGATATATGGAAATGACAGCCTGATTACATCGATTTTTCAAAACTTCCTCGAAAATACAATCAAATATGCCGGCGATGGCGTGAATGCTACAATTAAACAATACACCGAAGATGAGAAATTCTATTACTTCAGCTTCAGCAATAATGGAAAAACGATTCCCGAAGAACACCTCCCACGCATTTTTGAACGCTTCTATAGAATTGAGCATGGAAGAACGCGCGATAGTGGTGGAACCGGATTGGGTCTGTCGATTGTGAAAAACGCGGTGCAATTGCATAAAGGCGAAATATCAGTGAGAAATAGACCCGATGGCGGAATCGTTTTCCTTTTTTCTTTGGCAAAAGAAAAAAACTAATGCCTAGAAATAGTAATCTTCTTTCCACGCTACATTAAAACTACATTGCACATGATTTCGCAATTTCACCCACTACCCCAAAATCTCATTCAACAACTGCCACCCAAGTTCCCCTATCTCTTTAACCATGTTCCTCACTCCCTTTGCAAAATTGCTGCTTGTGAATTGCAAAATTTTCTTAGTGAACAAACACAATGGAACAAGTTGCTAGGAACTCATGGCGAGGATAATGCCGTTGGGAAAATGTTTGGCGTGCTTGTGGTGATTAATCAGCAAGGTGATTTAGGTTATCTTGCCGGTTTCTCAGGAGCAATCGGAAATTGTAATCATCATCCGAATTTTGTTCCTCCGATATACAACCTGCTTAATCCAAACAACTTTTTCAAGCAAGGCGAAAAAGAACTAAACAGCATCAATGAATCTATTTCCTCAATTGAACAAAGCAACACGCTAAAGCTTCTTAGAAATGAACTGTTTGAAGCCGAAGAGAAATTTAAAAATGAACAACAAAAGTGGAATAGCTTCTTGAAAAAAAACAAAGAACAGCGTGCCTCTGAAAGAGCATTGGCTCATGAAAATTTAGCAGGTGAAGAATTAACAAACGAAATTGAGCGACTAAACAAGCAAAGTCAATTAGAAAAAATCGAACAAAAAAGGCATATTAATTTGCTTAAAGATGCTATTGACAATGCCAAGTTGAAACTTGAACAGATAAGTTCTGAAATTGATTCATTGAAAAAACAACGCAAGATTAAATCGGCGGAACTCCAACAGCAAATTTTCAAACAATTTCAACTCATCAATTGCCGCCATGAAACAAAAGATGTCATGCAAATATTTCTTGAAAGCGGACTAGACACACCTCCTGCCGGAACCGGTGATTGTGCTGCTCCTAAGCTATTGCAATTTGCTTTCATGAATCAACTCAAGCCTATTGCACTTGCCGAATTCTGGTGGGGTGCATCGCCAAAATCTGAAATCAGAAAACATGCCTCATTTTATCCCCCTTGTCAAAATAAATGCGCTCCCATTCTTAAACACATGCTTTTACATGTGGAACAAGAACAAAATCCGTTACTAGATATTTTAGCTGCTGAAAAACCACTCCAAATTATTTATGAAGACCAATGGATGCTTGTTGTCAATAAACCTGAAGGTTGCCTTTCGGTGCCCGGAAAAATTCACACCAACTCGATATTGAATCAACTCAAAAAGCAATTCCCCGAGGCTAGCGGACCACTGTTAGTTCATCGTCTCGACATGCCTACTTCGGGCGTGCTCATTGCAGCAAAAGACCCAGAAACGCACAAAGAACTGCAAAATCAATTTATTAAGCGGAGCACTCAAAAATGCTATCTTGCCATTCTCGATGGAAATATTGAAGAGAACTCAGGTGTAATCGATTTGCCATTGAGAACCGACTTTAACAACCGTCCACAGCAACTGGTGTGCCATGAGCATGGAAAAGCTGCTCGAACTATTTGGAAGGTGCTCGAACGAAAAAACGGAAAAACACGTGTATTATTCTTTCCAATTACCGGACGAACTCACCAACTACGCGTTCATGCTGCTCATCTCGATGGTTTAAACATGCCAATAGTGGGCGATGAACTTTATGGAAAATCGGCAAACAGACTCTATTTGCATGCGCTATGGATTAAAATAACACATCCTAAAACTGGAAAAGAAATGACTTTTGCAGCACCTGAACCCTTCTAAAGGCTAAAAGCGATTGAACACAGATTTTTAAGAAAGCTTATTTGTCTATATTTTTTTTGATATGCTAAAATAAGCAAACTTATTTGTCTATATTTTTTCTGTTCTGGTGTTTTAAGCGAACTTAATTATAGATAATTTTTCTGATGCAATGCTTTAAGCGTACTTAATTGGATATAATTTTTCTGATGCAATGCTTTAAGCGTACTTAATTGGATATAATTTTCCCATGTGGTAAGTAAAGCTTCAATTTTTATCTTAATAAGCCGTGTTTCAGCAACGCCTTTTGTTTGTTTAAAGCTCAATCATTATTTAACGGATTAAAAATGCGCTGATTTAAGGGGGTACTTCTAAAAATTAGATGTTTGGTCATTTTGATTTCTTAGCTTGAAATGCGCAAGTCTTTTCGCTTAGTTCGGAATGGCAAAACAGATAAATGCAAAACCCCCATTTCCTGAAAATTTCTTCTAGGAAATGGGGGTTTGTTGTAGAGAAATGCAATTTATCTAAGAGTAGAAGCCTAATTACCCACTATGTGAGTCACTTCAGTATATGGCTCCACGATATCTACCCTTGTATTATCCATTAGGCGACGTACAGTGTATGATATTGGTGCCGATGCTTTTACCAACTCCGCAGTCGATATGTTTGTAATATAGTTGACAAATTCCTCATAGCTTGTTACTTTCGTAACATGAGCAGCCGAACCACCAATGATTTTCACTGTGATTTTCTTGTTGGTGAACATGTCTTTCAGTTTTTTGGTATATTCAGATCCTGCACTGGCACTGAGCACTTTTAATGCTACACTTACCGACATGCTAAGCACTGTAGCGGCTTCGCTTGTACTCATATCTGTTTCCATCAGTAGATATGCAGTTCGGCCATAGTCCACATTACTGATATACAAAGGCTCATGAGTGCCACACTCGGTCAATATAATATCGCCATCCACCCAATCGGTAACATATTTTGGGTTGATCGATGCGCTATATACTTTCTGTATCAACTTCACCATCACATAGTTTTGCTTTTTTTCCCAAGCAGTGTTTTGGCTGTATCCGAAATCAACTGAAACTAATGTATTCAGGATATTAGCATCCACATGGGTGGAAAATGATCGAGTGAAAGAGTCTTCGTTGCTGATTGAATCGCTGCTGAAAGAATAATCAGCAGGAACATAGCTGTAATCCACATTGTCTTGATTACCCAATAATAAAGCACTTAAAGCTCCTCTAATATCGGACAACGTGGGAGGAATACTCACACTAAAAACACTGTTTGCACCTTTTAGAGACAGAGAAAGCGTTACTGGTTTAAACTCGTTGCTCAACACCAAAGGATCGTAGTTATAGTTCAAAAATGAAGAACCTCGCAAAATGCTTCCAGGGTAAATAACTTCCGATGAAGTGGTGGGAGACAAAATAGACGGCGAAGACACTGTCATGTAGTTTTTTGTTGTTTGAGCATAAATTTCCTTAAAGCTACTAGTAGTAGGATCATATACTGTTTCCCCTGTTTTCTGGGTGCTGATAATTTCGCTACTTTTTTGTTCATATTCCACTTTTTGTAACGTGTAAGGGTCAGAAGAATCGTCATTGCATGCGGTCCCCATAAAAGTGCAAATCAGTGCCATCATGGCATAAGGTTTTCTTAATAAAATTGTTTTCATGTGCTTGTAATTTGTTTTTAAATTGTTGTGTTTAATGTGCCTATTTTAATTATGCACCAGAAAGTCAAGTTCTCATGACTTGCCTAATTAGTTATAATTAGCAATTAATATTTGGAGTTTCAGATAATCTTTCACCACTAGATATATAACAAAGAGAAAACAACCAGTGGCAAAACCTTACACTGAACTCAGGTTAATAATTTGTCTTTATTTTTAAATTTTTATACGTGATTGTTGTCTGTTTATTTTTCAGAGTCAAGTTAATAAGCGATGATATATTGTAAGGTCGGCCGTTACCACCTTCTCGGGTTTTTTCTGCACAAAATACAAGAGGTTTGTCAACAGTAAATTTTCCGTTATAAGTATTACCTTCAAAAGTGGCTGTGTATTCGGTGAACCCTTCATTTTTCAGATAATTATCATGATATTGATCTCCATTGTCTATGGTAAAGAAAAATTCTATTAAGTGCAACGAATGGTGTCCATTAAACCAATTGTCACTTGACTCTCGTATTTGTGTTGTCGTTGTCCAAGTATTTATATTAACCACACTAAAAATAATGGTATCAGAATAAATCTTCTCAGCTCCTACTTCGGCTTTAAATACCAACCTGAATGTGCCTGGCCTTTTAGTGTAAATAGTCGCTCCTTATAAACCATCTAATCATTTGATATTTTGACAATTATTCTTCATTTTACTATTGTGTAATTGCAAGGAAGTTCGTATCTTGTGGTCAAAATCTTGCAAAACATGTTAGGAAAAACACAGCAAACAGCCCAACGGGATTTATTTCGTCCGCACCTATTAGACTTCATTGATCAATCTCATGATTTAGTACTCTTAGCTGATCATATAGACTGGAACTACTTTGAGGAGGAGTTTTCGAGGTATTACTCCGCTATCGGTCGTCCTAGTATGCCTATTCGTTTTTCAGTGGGCTGCTTATTGTTGATCAAACTTTTTAAGCTAAGTGATGAAACCATCGTGCAGGAATGGGAGAGCAATCCTTACATGCAATATTTCACAGGCGGCGCTTTTTTCGAGCATAAATTTCCGTGCGACCCGAGTGATTTTTGCCATTTTCGCAAGCGCATAGGCGAAGAAGGTATAGAGAATATTTTTGCCTATTCGGTATCCGTTCACGGCAAAGATGGCAAAGTGGATAATACGATGTCAGACACGACGGTGCAAGAGAACAATACGACATTTCCAACAGATTCGAAGTTAGCCAAGAAGATAATCGACAAATGTAATTCGATAGCCAAAGAAAGAGGTATTGTCCAACGGCAAACTTACATTAGAAAATCGAAGGAATTTTTACGAGATACCCACAATAGCAAACATCCAAAACGAAGAAAGAGTGCACAAAAAGCGAGGAAGAAGCTACGCACTATTGCGCTGCGTTTGATTCGAGAATTAGAGCGCAAGTTAGGAGAGGAGATGTTAAAGGATTACCAAGCAGAGTTGGATTTGTACAAGCAAGTTCTCCATCAAGAACGAACGAGCAAGAATAAAATCTATTCACTCCACAAACCATTCACCACCTGCATAGCCAAGGGGAAAGCACATACGCCTTATGAGTTTGGTAATAAAATAGGGGTTTTAACCACCACAGGTAAGGAGATATTGATTTTAGCCATTGATGCTTTTGATGGCAATCCGCATGACAGCAAAACCATCGAACCGCTTTTGAAGCAAAATGAGCGACTGAATCATCATGTACCCAAGGATGTTGCCTACGATAGGGGCGGACGAGGAGTTAGTCAAATTGGAGAAACAACCGTTTCAATACCTAAGCCGCCACTGAAAAGGGATAGTCAATATGAGCGACAAAAGAAACGTAAGAAGTTTAGGCGAAGAGCTGGGATTGAGCCAGTCATTGGACATTTAAAAACAGATTTTGGAATGCAAACGAATTATCTTCATGGGAAAAGTGCGCCAAAAATTAATGCTATGCTAGCTGCTACAGCTTGGAATTTGAAAAAATACATAAAGAAGCTTCGCAAAAAGCTTCTTTATGTCCAAATTTTAATTCAAGATATAGAAAGAGGAATATGCTATCAAATGCTATTGACCGCTTAGAAAATTCAAAAAGCGCCTTTTTAAGGAGCGACTAAATAAAAATACCGAGAGTTATCCCCTCGGCATTTTTGAACTTACACACTTTATGAGATAGTGTCGTATAAATTCCAAAATACAACTGGCTAACCCAACTTTCACTCTCTCAAATTCACTTACTCAGTCCTCGCTAGGCTGAGCGATTAATTTGGTGACGGCTGTGACCTACAGATTTTTATTTTCTTAAATGGCGCAGGTTTAAACTTTAAAGCGGAGTATGTTCGTTCTACTTGTTTTGTTGGTTTGCTGCACTGCCTTAGTTCTACTTTCTCGCCTAAAGCATTGACAGC
>JBKEAC010000003.1:0-73373 GCA_047971925.1 Mangrovibacterium sp. | reverse complement strand
TTTTGCAAAAGAAAGAAATGAGTAAGCTTCAACAGAAGTTGAAAGAAAGTGGTTTGACAATTGTTCCGCTCAAAATGTTCATTAATGATCGAGGTTTGGCAAAACTTGAAATTGGCTTGGCAAAGGGTAAGAAGCTTCACGATAAGCGTGAAACGCTTAAATTAAAAGATGCCAAACGCGATATGGATCGCTTTTATAAGGGCTAAGGTGTGATAATATTTTTTTTGACAGTTTGGAATTGGCTGTTTTGAAAGGAACTTCTGAAATTGAATTTTTAGAAGTTCTTTTTTTATTGAAGGGGTGCCAGCATCTAGCCCAACTTTCACTCCCAAAATTATTTTTAAGAAAAAAACGACTGTTTTTTTCAATGCCAGCTCAACTATAAGACGCGAAAATAAGCGAAAGTATTTAGAGTTGTTAGCTGAAAAATACTGGCAGCGCATGATTAATGAAGGAGGCATAGATCGGTTCAACCAAAATGAAAACCAGTCAAATAAAAGAATCTGAAAGATATATGGGGACTTCTAAATATTGTTTTTAGAAGCCCCATTAACGAAGAGTGTTGTGCATATTTATGTTTCAACGGTATTTAATGAATGCGTTAAGCTTAATCACGTTGTTCAATTGGATTATTCAATCTGATTAGTACTCAATCATCATCAAAGGGCATGCTCAATGGGCAATATGCGTTCTCAATCAAGAGTTTTATAAGAACTTATTGGGTGATATTTTTTTTCATGAGGCAAATTAAGCAAGCTTATTTGTCCATATTTTTTTTGATATGTTAAAATAAGCAAACTTATTGGGTGATATTTTTTTTCATGTGGTGAAATAAGCAAGCTTATTTGTCCATATTTTTTTTGATATGTTAAAATAAGCAAACTTATTGGGTGATAAATTTTCTCATGAGGTGAAATAAGCAAGCTTATTTGTCCATATTTTTTTTGATATGTTAAAATAAGCAAACTTATTGGGTGATAAATTTTCTCATGAGGTGAAATAAGCAAACTTATTTGTCCATATTTTTCTCATGAGGTGAATTAAGCAAAATTAATTGCTGATAAATTTTCACACAAGGCAAATTAAGTCTGTATTTATATTGTAGTGAGTTGTGTTTTAACTACGATATTGTACTGCACCGCATAAGTTGAGTAGATTATATATTAATTTGATTATTACGTTCAGCCTTGTTTTGTTAAGCAAAGTATCCATCTAAACACAAAGCAATTCTATCATAATTGCAATACTCGTTATATTGCATAGAATCATTCTGCAATTCATGAGAAATTATTAAACATTTTGATGAGTATAGTGTTATCTTTATAAATAAGTTGCACACATCTTAATACTTGATAATAATCAATAATTAAATAGGAAAAGATATTATATTTGCGGCTTAAAATTGTTATTTTGCAACGTTTTAAGAAAACTGGTTAGGCATATTGAAAGATTTATTTTTTTTTCGAGAATAATAATTTCCGAATGGATATAAAAAATCATACAATAATTTAATTACACACGTGCTTTGAAAAATTACATAATTCGTTTAAGTCTCTTTAATATATTTCTCTATTTATTCCTTTCAGCAAATGCGCAAAGCAGATTTGAACGAGAAGGGGAATTGCCCAATTATGATTTCTATTTGAAAACAAATTTGCTTTCTGATATCACAACGACATTAAATTTGGGCTTAGAATTTCCATTAAGTAATCAAGTTTCATTCGGCATGAACGGTGAAATTAATCCTTTTGAGTTTAGAAATCACCGACATTGGAAACATATCTTAGTAGAACCAGAATTGAAGTGGTGGACTAAGCAGTCTTTTGCTGGTCATTTTTTTGGTTTCCAAACCAATTGGGGATATTATAATGTGAGTCACCTTCCTATTTCTGATTACATGTATGATCATCGACTAGAGGGCTGGGGTGTTGGAGCAGGTTTAAGCTATGGCTACCGGTGGAATTTCGGTAAGACACTACGATGGGGATTAGAAGCTGTTGTTGGATTTGGATATGAATATCTTGAATATGATGTTTTTGGTTGTGAAAAGTGTGCATTGAAAGTAGACAAAAAAACGAAAAATTATGTTGGTCCGACACAATTGGCAATTAATTTAGTTTATGGTATTGGAAAACATGATGATAAGGAGGCAGAATTTAATGAATTTAACTCAGTAAATGAACTTGAGGAACTTAAGGAAAGCGTTTCTCAAGAAATTTATGAACCTTTATTTTCTGTTTCTTTTGAAAACATTGCAGCCAATCAATTGAAGGATAAAGAAGATAGCTTTAAGTTGAGCTTTTATTTTGACCTTGGGAATAGCATATTTTTGAATGAATATCATCACAATGCCGATGCGATCAGAGAACTAAATGATGGATTGAGTATGATTGAGAAAAATCAGACGTCAACTATTCTTCAAATTAAATTAAAAGGCTATTCTTGTTTGAGAGGTACAGAAATCTTTAATCGTCAGGTAAGTAGAGAGCGGGCAAATGCTGTGAAATTATATTTTTCAAACTCAAAGATTAAAACCGATAAAATTGAAATTGAGGCAATAGGAGAGGATTGGATGAGTGTGCAGCAATGGATTCAAGAAAATGAATTGGCAAACAAGTCTAGAATGCAGGCAATTATTGCAGAAGAAAAAAGTTATTACAATAGAGAGTGGATAATGAAAAAGGAAGCACCGCAAAGCTACAAGCAAATGGAAATAGAATTATTTTCACATCTTCGACGGGTAGATTGTGTTGTTACTTATTTAGTACGGGCTCGAACTGATGATGAAGTTTTAGCAGCCTACGAAATAAATCCATCGAGCTTGATTGAAAACGAATGGATTCAACTTCTACAATTATTCCAAGTAGGAAGTTCAGAATATGCTGATTTACTTAATCAAATGACTCAACAATTTCCATTAAAAGATGAGTTGATTATTAATGCTGCAGCGGTGGCACTTACCAAAGATAATCTTGAAAATGCAGCTCAATATTTACAGCAAGTGAAACATCATTCAGCATCATATTATAACAATCAAGCAATAGTATTTTTCAAGAAAAATGAATTGCAAAGTGCTCTGGAATATTTTAATAAAGCAATTGAACAGGGATCTAAAGAAGCATTGAGTAATATTGTGGAGCTTAATAAATATAAGGAAATAAATAAAATAATATATTAAATTTAAGAAATGAAAAAGAATTTTAGACATGTAATTATTGCCTGCTTTTTGTTAGGCATTGGTTTTACATCTTGCTCAAAAGATTCAGAAAATCCTGAGGGTAGTAAAGATGTTGCCTATGTAAATCTTTCGATGATTATGCCTTTATCAGATGCAGAATCGGCAAAATCAGAGAAATCATTCAGTACTAAAACACGAACTGCAACTGCGGCAGAGTCGAAGGTTAACTCAATTGATGTATTGATTTATACTCAATATGGAACATTTCAGTCGCACAATCGATTTGAATCGACTGATTTCACCGATAAAGGTGATGGAACTTATGGAATTAATAACGAAATTGAATCAACAGTTGGCGAGAAGATTATTTTAGTAGGTGTGAATTTACCCGCTGAAATAGCAGAATCGGTAGAGGGTTTAGCATATAAAGATTTTAATGCAAAATCGCAGACATTTAGCAAAGCTACAATTGCAACACTAGCTAACGGACTACCTATGTTTTCAAAAGTAGCTAAAAAGCAGACTTTGGTTAAAGAAGCTACAAATTCTGTTGAAGTGAATGTGGAACGCATGGTGGCTAAAATTACGGTAGAAAAGGCTAGTGATATGACTATGGGTATTGCTGATGGCACCTTGGGGCAGTTGCAATTTGCCATTCAAAATTTTAATACAAAGCAATATTTACTCCCCCACGATTTAAATGTTGATCCAAACTGGAAATTAGATGATTATTTATCAAATGACTTTATCTCGGTCAATGCAATAACTGATTATGTGAATGTGTCGGAAGCGGGAACATCATTGGCCGATTTGAAAACGATTTATGCTTCAGAAAATACATCGGAAGGAAAACGGAAAAAAGAAATAACCTATGCCACTGTTCGTGCAACTTTCGTGCCTAAAGAAGTATTGGTTTATGCAAATGGAACCGATAATCAAAATGGTTATAAAAAAATTACAAACACAGAATCGAGCGCCAAAACATTTTATATGTTAGTGCAAGCATCTCTTGGTCAGTTTTACACTTACGATAAGACATTTGCAGAAGCAGTAGCTGTTGAAAATGGTTTGACAGCTGCAAGTGTGATTACTTATACTGGTGGCTACTGTTACTGGTATTTGTGGTTGAATAAAAATAGTTCTCAAGGAGAAGCTAGATGGGATATTATTCGTAACAACTTTCAACGATGCACAATACAAGGAATAACAACAATTGGTCGCCCAAAAGAAATTGTAAATGATCCGGTAGAATTAGAAAAAACGCCAGAAGATGAAGCTTCAATTATTGTTTTAATTAATGTTTTGGATTGGAATACAGCTATTGAAGATGATTATATATTAGGAAATTAGTTGTTTAAAACGCAAGGGAAACTTTGTTATTAAAAGCTTTCCCTTGCTTTATTTTAAACTGCGTGTTTAATGCTTTATTTGATTACAAGTATTTGCTTCATGAGGAAAAAATTATCATCTCACATTTTTTACACTGTATTATCACTGTTGTTTATAGCATCATCATGTAGTTTAGTAGCTGATAAGTTAGAAGATTGTGAAGATGCCATGAATACAAAAATGCATTTTGAATTGAAATTTACAGAAGCTATTTCAGATGC
Organism: Mangrovibacterium sp.; assembly: GCA_047971925.1. Classification (GTDB taxonomy): domain Bacteria; phylum Bacteroidota; class Bacteroidia; order Bacteroidales; family Prolixibacteraceae; genus JBKEDC01. The sequence goes on along the minus strand of JBKEAC010000003.1, from coordinate 68,585 downwards.
TGATAATTTAGACTTACAAGAAATAGCAAAATACATTGTTATTTATGTGTTTGATGAAGACGGAAATTTTGCTAACCAATTGAATATTGAAAATCCAATATTTGGGCATACCTATGAGCTAGACACCTTGCCAAATTTTAAAGTTGCAGGTAAGTATGAATTTGTGGCTTGGATAAACACACCTGATTCATATTATAAAATAATAGGAGATGAAAAGGTGAGAAGTGTAAAAAAAAATAAATCAGAATTAATGCTTCAGCTTAATCTATCGGAAAATAGAGTAATTGGAAATGAACTACAGGCCTTACTGCATGGCGACATAATTCAACAAATCAATTTCGATGGACACGATGAAGTGAATATTCCAGTAAATCGCATTTCTAACATGATTAATTTAACGGTGGAAGGTTTGCCTGCAAATAGCGATGAATATACATTTACTTTGGATGATAGCAATGGAGCATATGATTTTGAGGCTAACTATCTAGATTTTGATATGTTTCAATATAAAGAAACTTTACAACAGAAAGATGAATTAGCTCAAATCCTTAGTTGTTCGCTCAGAGTTTTAAAGATTAGCGAAGATCGAATTGTGAGAATGGCATTGATAAATCAAACGACGGGGAAGACTATTTATCCGCAAAATGGAGATGAGGATGATCTGATTGAGATAATCAAAAAAGCATATAACGGAAAAGATATTGATTTTGATGCAAAACATAATTTTAATGTGAAATTAAACTTTCAACCCGATTTTTCTGTTATAATATCAATTGATGATTGGGTGATTGATGACTCCACAGATGTTATTGGAAATTAATTTCTATGAAAAAAATATTTTATTTAGAACCGCACAACATGAGATTATTACTGTTATTACTTTTTTTACTCCCATTCGCTTCTTGCAATAGGGAGATTGATGGTTTTGATGGAGAAAATACCGATGTAATTGAACGAGAAATATCAATGCAATTTTCGGTTCCTAATAGTTCGTCTATTGCTCAAAGTAAATCAATAAGTACAACATCCGAATCTGCAATTGAAACAATAAATGTACTATCATTTAAAGAGCTGGCAGATGGAACAACAGCATTTCAATATGCAGCTGTAGCCAATTATTTGCCTAATGGTAGTTATAATGTTGTGGTTAGAGTTCAAGATAATGCACAACAGTTTGTTGTTATAGCAAATGCAGCATCGGAGGTTTCAAATATAACAAGCAATTTTTCGGCATGGTATGGACAGGATAAAGAAACTGTGCTTGGTGCATTGGAGGTAAGTTTAGACTATGCTGATGATAGATGGAATGCCCTTAATGATGCTGATTTCAGAGCTTTACCTATGTGGGGAGAAAGTTCTCAACAGGTTATTACGGGTACAACCACAGCTATTAATGAAACAATCGATTTGATGCGCATGGTAGCCAAAGTGGAAGTGCAACTCGATGAGTCGATAACTGGATTAACCGAAAAATTTAAACTCAAATCGGTATACTTATATAATAGTAATCGCAGTGGGATGGTGGTTCCATCTGATGAAACGATGGTTCTTGTTGATGGTTATAAAAGCGTAACAGCTCCCACATTGCCACATGATGTAAAAACAACCGATTCACCTATTGAATATCGTGATTTTACAGCTCCTGGAAAAGAAGATATCGCCATGAAAGGAGCTATTTACACCTTTGAAACAAAAGCTCCTTCCGATAACGATAAGATGAAAGCTACTTGTTTGGTTGTGGGAGGACTTTTTGATGGAGATACCGACGAAACATTCTATCGTGTTGATTTTATCACAAAAGATGCACAAGGGAAACAAAGCTATTTAGATATTTTGCGCAATAATAAATATGTGGTGAACATTGTGCAAGTAACTGGTAGTGGCTACACTACACCCGATATCGCATATCGTTCAAAAGCAGAAAATATGAGTACGAATATTCTCTATTGGAATGAAGCGGGCTTAGATAACTTAGTTTTCGATGGGCAAAGTACACTAGCGGTTAGCACTGATTCAATTACGATGTGGCGCGAAGAATTTAAAACCAATATCATTGAAGATTATAATGTCATTACAATTCTAACCGATTATATCACAAGCTCATCAGAGGGTAAATCGGGTTGGTATGTGGAAAGTATTGTTGATGCTCAAAGCGGTAGTGCAAACGACGCTAAGTGGTTAACTTTATCGCAAAATTCAGGAGAAGCAAATGTAAAAGCAAAGGTAGGGTGTTTTGTTGATTTGAATAATTCAGGAATTCAGCGCTCAGCTATTGTTACGATTGCTGCTGGAAGATTGAGATTTGCCATAGAAGTAATTCAATTGAAGAAGCAAGCTCTATCGTTAAAAATTTATGATGAGAAAGGTAACGAAATTACCTATCTCTATTTTAATGCCTACCCAAATGCAAAGCCAGCTCCACGAACTGTTACCGTGAAGTGGACACCCATCAATGCGGCATTAAATATCTCAGTGAATAAACTATCATCAATACCTCTAATAGGAGAAGGTTTTCCTCAAGCTGGTGTGATAGACACCGAAACCGATGGCGAATTAACCTATATAATCGAACCCGATGCGTTCTCTTCAACACTTTTGGAAGGTAATCCGTTTGCCGAAAAAACAACAAGCTTTGCATTCACCACAACCGATGGCGATGGTGTGTTAAGTGCTTCGCTCGTGGTGCGCCAGTCTTCATTTAACATGACATTTAGCACCGATGGCAATGGCTATGTTCTGGGTGGGCAGGTAGAAGCAGTAACAGTATATTCAAATTATGCCTGGGAAGTAGCGCAAATAGAAGATGAATATGATATTTTGCAAGATGAAGAAACAATGCTATTGGGATTGAAAGGTGGAAATCAGGTGATTTATGGCGATGACATTAAGTTCAAAATGGGTAACTCAGTAGAAGGTGTTGATAAGCATAACAAAACAGCAATAATTCACCTTAAAAACTTATCTGATTTTTCTGAAAAATTAGTTTATATTCGTGCAGAAGAACATCTTTATGCGGGATATTTTTCAGGAAATATTGTAGAGGATGTTGATGGAAAACGTCATTTCGAACACCGATTGTATCTTCAAGATACCGATGAAAGTGGTTCAATTACATGGCAAAATAATACCGATCCAATTGGTATTATTAATAACATGAATGGAAAACAAAACACGCTCGACTTGATGAATATATCCCGAAATAATGCAGCTTATGATTTCCCAGCAGCCAGAACTTGCTTTCAAATGAATGCTGAAAGTGAAACGATAACAGGAGTAGATGATAGTAATTATGTGTGGTATTTACCATCGAAAGCACAACTCTTTGCTATTTGGATTATTGAGGGAAGTTTTTCATCAACAACCAAATTAAGCGAAGGTACATACTGGACATCATCGGAAATTGAAGGATATGAGAATCAGGCTTGGATTACTAGGTTTGTTAAAAACGATGAAGGTCATACAATGGGAGGGTCAAAAACCAATACGAATAGGCTTCGATGTGTGAGAAAAGCAAAGTAGCGTGTGTAGATATTTATATGTAACTATTAAAAAAGAGACAATGAAAAATAAAGTTTTAATTATTGGATTATCAATATTTCTTCTGCCTTTAATGGGCATGGCACAAAAAGTATCGAAAGGTGCTAACGGTCATTTAATTTTGCACCTTGATGCTAAAAATGGAATGCCAGTGGGTTCGTTTACTTCAACTTCAAAAACAGAATGGTTTGAGGGAAAATCGACAAATAATTCAGCTTGGACATCTTCAGCTGAAAACCAGAGTGCAGGGATAATAAATGCAACTGTATTTCAAAAATTAGAACTAGCACCTAGAGATATTAGTTCAAGTTCTCAAATTGTGGCTGGAGGAGGAAGGCAAAAAATGACGTGGGCAACAGCAGCTAATACATGTAGGAATTTGGTGTATGGAGGACATGATGATTGGCGATTACCAACCCAAAAAGAGATTCTATTGATTTATGTGATGAGTCCTATTATAGCCACTTTTTTAGCAGAAGACTCAAGCTTACAGGGGTTTTATGATACAGATGATAACATAAATGTGAATGCTTATTGGTGCTTAACAGAACAATCATCATCGAGTGCTTGGAGGGTGTATTTTAAAAATGGGGGCTGTTATTCTACGGGGAAATCTTCGGGACAGTATTTTGCTCGTTGTGTGCGAGAAGTGGTCGATTGATTGGCAAATTTTGATTTATAGAGATGTGAATAGCATTCTGCATGAAATTAATATCAGTATTCGTCTCAAAATGAGTCCCCCGGTTAATTTTTTTGCAGCTGCATTACAATATTGACATTTCTACTACGGCAAAACATTGCTGCACTTCTGCGTGAGCGTTCCCTGAACAGAGGAAAGCCCCCCACACTTCTGCGTGAGCAATTAATTTTTCTGAATAAAAGAAAAAAAAGCGATAGAAATTCGACAACTTCGAATTAAAGAATTTATTTTGTGCTAAAACTAATTCTTCACATTAAGATGAAACAATTTAAAGAGGGTGTTATAGTTTTATTTTTAGCTATATGTTGCAATATATCTTGTGCAAAGCCAACAGTACAAAAAAACATCGATTCAACACAAAAATCATTCGAGTTACCTAAGATACCGGTAGCAATAAACACGGACAAAGATAGATTAGAATATTTGCTTGTTCATTATTGGGATGGACTCGATGCGCAAGATTCTTTATCGGAAAAAAGTCAAGAAATAGAGCAGGCCTTTTCAAACTATATAGATTTGTTTAATCGAGCAGAATCTCAAATTATAGATAAAAGTTTGCAGATGCTTTTTAATAAGGTAGCACCTCAATCGAATCAATTTAATTGGTTTACCGATAAATTTGAACATTATTTATATGAAACAGAATCTCCACTGAGAAATGATGCACAATATATTCAGGTGCTTGAAAATCTTTTAGCTAACGCGCATGTTGATCCGATATACAAATCAAGATATGACTATCAGTTTCAAGAAGTCAATAAAAATAAAGTAGGAGATATTGCTGCTAATTTTACTTATCAAAAAGTTGATGCTAAAGAAGAAGATCTGCATGATATTAAAGCGAAATATACATTGATATTTTTCTATGATCCAGATTGTCACAATTGCAAGGAAGCGAAAGAAACATTAATGAGTTCATCTCTGATTAATGAATTACAGGGTAATCATGATTTGGCTATTTTAGCGTTTTATCCATATGATGATGTGGATTTTTGGAAGCAAAATGCCGATAAAATTCCTTCAACATGGATTAATTCACATGATGCATCTGAAGAGCTTTTAGTTGATAATCAGCTTTACGCTATCAGGTCCATACCGTCACTTTATTTGTTAGATAGAGATAAAAGAGTTATTTTAAGAGATGTGTTTGTTGAAGATATATTTCAATTTTTCAGTGCTAAAGTGATGAAATAAATTAAGAAAAAGGCTTTCCATTATGAATTGGAAAGCCTTTAATTTTTATATGCCTCATAACTGGATGAGGATCTATTTCCGCCTTTACCGGTCCAATTGGTATGAAAGAATTCGCCCTGCTGTCTATCGATTCGTTCATAAGTATGAGCTCCAAAATAGTCTCGTTGAGCTTGAAGTAAATTAGCAGGTAATCTTTCGGAACGAAAACCATCTAACCCAACTTTCACTCTCCAAAATCCTCACCTTCTGAAAAACCACAGCTCACATAGAGTTATTTTTCGTGGTCGTTCAATTGATGCAACAAATTCTTCAATGCTTTGTATTCCGATAAAATTCTTGCCTTTCCCTCTTCCTGCCATAAACTCATTAACCCTAGAAATAGTGCGGTTGAATACGGCTACGGTATATCCTTTACTTTCCATGTTTAGCACAAATAGCAAGTCCAATTAAACCAATATTAGCTAATTTTTTCATATTTGTATCATTAAAATTCTACATTAAATCCGATGTTAGATAATAATTCGGCAGTTTTTTTGCTAATGTTAGATGCTAAAATGTTATAATAAGGAAATTCTCGTCGAACAGGGTAGTTTCCTCGTAGTTCCTCAAATAATAATTTATTTGATTTCAACCGATAGCTGTCTATTTCAATCTGATAGGTTGAATTTATAGCTTCAGAAAGAATTTCGAATGCCGATTTGTTAAGTCCATCGATAATAATCATTTTTGTTTGGGCATCTTCAATTGATTGGCAAGTCCATTCGTTAATGCCAATATTAAAGAACTTACTTAAAGCTTGAACAGACATACTAGTTCCATTCGCTTTTCCATCTCTCGAATATCCTGCGATGTGTGGAGTTGTCAGAAGCGATAGTTCTAAAAGATAATCATCGATAAGAGGCTCATTTTCCCAACAATCGACAACTGCTCCATTAATTTTGTTTTGTGAGATTGCTTGGGCGAGTGATTTATTATCGATAATCTCACCTCTGCAAGAATTTATAAAAAATACACTAGGCTTGCATTTTGTAATAAATTCATCATTAACTAAATGAGATGTTGCATTATCACCATTTTCGATTAAGGGGACGTGAAATGTAATAATGTCGGCCTTTTTTTGAATGGTTTCAATATCTACAAAATTTGTTTTTCCTTCAATTTCTTCACGCGGAGGATCGTTGAGTAGTACCTTCATTCCAATTGTATGGCAAAATGCGGCAATTTTTTTTCCAACATTTCCAACTCCAACAATTCCAATAGTTTTATCGCATAGATTTAATTTCGATGAGTTAGCTATATATACTAGGGCAGAGGCAATGTATTGCAATACTGATCCGCTATTGCAGCCCGGAGCATTTGTCCAGAAAATACCTGCATTTTTACAGTAGTCCGTGTCAATGTGGTCGAATCCGATGGTGGCAGTAGCGATGAACTTCACAGAAGTTCCTTCTAATAGTTCGGCATTGCAGATGGTTCGTGTGCGTATGATGATCGCATCGGTATTAATTAAATCAGAGTGATTGATTTTACCACCGTTTTTGTAAATAACTTCTGCAAATGGTTCTAAGACGCCTTGAATATAGGGTATTTTGTCATCGATTACTATTCTCATCGTGTAGTCATTTATTTGTTTTCATTTTGGAGAGCACTAATTACATCGCAAAAGTACGGTAATGTTTGGAATCAATCATAAAAAAAGAGGATATCCTGTGATGGATATCCTCAATTAGTTGATAGAATGTCTGAAAATCATCAGATTTCCATAGTGCTAAGATACATATTTTAATTTTCAATCAAGTCAGTAATTGGAGAATACTTAGGAACTAAGTTTTTCATTACGATCCAGCCGATAAGATATGCAACAGCACAAATTCCAAAGATGATGAAGTAACCCGCTTCAATACCGTTATATCCGAAGAAATTCATCGGTTGTCTAATGAATTCAGCACCGGTTTCAAGAAGTTCTTTACTCATAACGACTTCTTCGCCAGCTTGCATTGTAGTTCCACGAGAATAGTCGAAAAGCATTCCTGATCCGTAGTTAATTAGCGTAGAACCAATACCTCCAGCTAATCCGCCAATTCCAGTGATTGTTGCAATTGCGGCTTTAGGAAACATATCTCCAACTGTTGAGAAAATATTTGCCGACCAAGCTTGGTGAGCTGCACCAGCAATACCAATGATTATGATTGGGAACCAATAAGAGAAACTACCAAGCGGTTGAGCAAATAGAGCTAATAATGGGAAGAATGCAAAGATTAACATAGAACGCATGCGACCAGCATAAGGCTCCATTCCTTTTTTCTCAACAAAGAAGGTTGGTAACCATCCTCCAACGATCGATAAAAGTGTGATTGCATATAAAATAAAGAGTGCAAATTGAGCTTCGGGGTCTGATGACTTTAATCCATAGACAGAACTCAAATAAGCAGGAGTCCAGAATAAGAAGAACCACCAAACACCATCGGTCATAAATTTACCAAAAGCAAATGCCCATGTTTGTTTGTATTCAAAACATTTTTTAAAGCTAATTTTAGCATTACTGTTATTTTTAGCATGCTTAACATCATCGCCATCTTGTTGAATATATTCAAGTTCAGCAGCGTTGACTCTCGAGTTACTTTCAGGCTTTGCATAACCAAATTGCCACCATCCCATCCAAATGAAACCTAAAGCACCAATTACAATAAATGAAGCTTCCCATCCCCAAGTTTTAGCAAGAAATGGAATAACAATTGGGGCAGCAAGAGCACCCACAGTTGCACCAGCATTGAAAATTGAAGTAGCATAAGCACGGTCTTTCTTTGGAAAATATTCTGCTGTTGTTTTAATTGCTGCGGGGAAGTTTCCAGCTTCACCAATAGCAAGCACTAAACGAGCAAAAATGAACAAGACAACACTAATATTTATGACTTTTCCAACATTTGCAAGATAGTCAATTCCAGTTTCTGGTCCAATGAAATTGCGAATAGCTTCGCTTGCACCATGAAAACCTACAAGCCACTCTCCAGCAGCAACACCAGAAGTTGCAATGCCGCAGAAAGCATGAATAACAGCTCCTAAAGACCAAATTCCAATTGCCCATAAGAAACCTTTTTTTGTTCCCATCCAGTCGATAAATCGTCCAGCAAAAAGAAGGCTTATTGCATAAAAAATAGAGAATAGTGCCGTAATTAGGCCGTAGTTTTTATCTGTCCAGTGAAATTCAGGAGCGATGAAATCGTTCCAAGTTAAAGATAATACTTGTCGGTCGAGATAGTTGATTGTTGTTGCCATGAAAAGCATAGCTACAATTGTCCATCGATAATTCGACATTTTGGTTGTTCCGTTATTAACAGCCATAATATTTTTTTTTTGTATTTATATAAAAGGTTTGATTAATCATATTAATCTAGTTTGGTTTTATTTAGCGAAGTTTTTTAGCTATAGCTAAAGCTTCAGCACATTTGTTAGTGATGAATGCCCAATCACCATTTGCAACAACATCGTTAGGAAACAATTGAGATCCCATTCCCACACAATGAACACCAGCTGCAAACCAGCCTTTCATGTTCGCTTCATCAGGAGAAACTCCACCAGTAGGCATGATGCATGCATAAGGCATTGGTCCTTTTACTGCTTTCACGAAATCAGGACCACCAACTTGCGAACCGGGAAAAATTTTCACAACCTCTACGCCGAGTTCATGAGCTTTCACAATTTCAGTAACTGAGCCACAACCTGGGCTGTAAGCCACTTTTCGTTTGTTACATACTTTTGCTGATTCTTCATCAAGAGCTGGAGAAACCACAAAGTTAGTACCAATTTGTAGGTAAAGAGCGGCTGTTGGAGCATCGATAATTGAACCTACACCCATAATCATTTCAGGGCATTCTTTTGCCGACCATTTCACGATTTCAGCAAAAACTTCATGAGCAAAATCACCACGATTAGTGAATTCAAAAACTCGAATACCTCCATCGTAGCAAGCTTTCACTACATTTTTACAAACTTCTACATCTTTATGATAAAATACAGGAACAACACCTGTTTCTTTCATTGCTATTGCAACTTCAATTCTAGAAAATCGAGCCATAATTTTTTAAATTTTAATCTGTTGTTATAAAAACCAACACCCCCAGCTTTTTTAGAGTGGGGGTGTTGAATCAATTTTTAATTATCGAGAAACACGTCCTGAGGCATCGCCACCCATGAGTTTTTCAACTTCAGAAACAGTTACACGGTTATAATCGCCATAAATTGTGTGTTTCAAACAAGAAGCAGCAACAGCGAAGTTCAATGCTTTTTGATCGTCAGTTGGATAAGTTAATAATCCGTAGATTAATCCTCCCATGAAAGAATCACCACCACCCACACGATCAACAATGTGAGTAATTTGATATTGAGGAGATTCAAAAAGAGTCTTACCATCATAAAGAACACCAGCCCATGAATTATGGTTTGCATTAACAGAACCACGCAAAGTAGTGATTACTTTTTTCACGCGTGGAAATTTAGCCATAATTTGTTTTGAAACTGACTCATAAGCTGCTCCATCAACATGTCCACCTGTAACATCAACACCTTCAGGGTGAATATCTAATACCATTGCAGCATCTTCTTCGTTACCAAGAACGATATCTGTTCCTGCTACAAGTGCAGGCATAACTTCTCCAGCAGTTTTGCCATAGTTCCAAAGGTTTTTACGATAGTTCAAATCGCATGAAACTGTAACACCTAGTTCATTGGCTTTCTTAATTGCCTCTAAACATACATCAGCAGCACCTTGAGAAATTGCAGGTGTGATACCTGTCCAGTGGAAGAAATCTGCTCCTTCAAACACTTTATTCCAGTCAATCATGCCTACTTTAATTTCTGCTACAGAAGAATGAGCCCGGTCATAAACAACTTTTGAAGCACGGCTCACTGCACCTGTTTCTAGGAAATAAATTCCTAAACGGTCTCCGCCATAGATAATCTTGTCAGTGCCTACACCGTATTTGCGTAAGTCCATCATACAAGCTCTACCAATGTCATTTTTAGGAAGACGAGTTACAAAATCAACATCCATTCCATAGTTTGCTAATGATACAGCCACGTTAGCTTCGCCACCACCAAAGGTAGCTGTGAAATTGTCAGTTTGCTCAAATCGCATATAACCTGGTGTTGCTAAACGCAACATGATTTCACCAAATGTTACTACTTTTTTTCCCATTGAATTATTTATTTTAAATTATCTGCATGTGCAATCGATTGCAAAAATACAATAAATTTTCATATTACAAGCAGATAGATGTTGAAAATATTAGAAGTTAAAGTATTCTTTTGCGTTATTAAAGCAGATGTTTTCTACCATGCTACCTAATAATTCCATATCGTAAGGTATTTCACCATTTTCAACATCATTGCCTAAAAGATTACAAAGTGTGCGGCGGAAATACTCATGACGAGTGTATGAAAGGAAGCTACGAGAGTCGGTAAGCATCCCTACAAATCGGCTCAATAAACCTAGGCAAGAAAGTGCATTCATTTGTTTTTCCATGCCATCTTTTTGATCGAGGAACCACCAGCCAGAACCGTATTGAATTTTCCCAGGAACTGAACCGTCTTGGAAGTTGCCTAACATTGTTGCATACAATTCATTATCGCGAGGATTTAAGTTGTAAAGGATTGTTTTACACAATTTATTCTCGGTGTCGAGGCGATCTAGTAATTTTGCTAAAGGTTTTGCAACAGGAACGTCTCCAATTGAATCAAAACCTGTATCTGGACCTAATTTACTGAATAGGCGAGTGTTGTTGTCGCGTTGTGCTCCGATGTGAAGCTGTTGTGTCCAACCGCGTTTGTGGTCCATAACACCAAATTCATAAAGCATACATGATTGGAATTTTAACACCTCTGCTGAAGTAAGGCTCTTTCCACTTCGAACAGAAGCAAAGATTGCATCAATTTCGGCTTTAGTGTAATCTTCTGCATAGGCTGTATCAAGACCATGGTCAGATAAGCGACAGCCATTGGCATGGAAATATTCATGGCGATTATCTAAGGCAGCAATTAATTGATCGAATGACGTAATTTTTAAACCAGCAGCTTTTTCTAATGCATCAATATATTGATTGTAGCTTGCGGCATTACCAACTGCCATAGCCTTATCAGGACGCCATGCTGGAAGAACAGCTACTTCAAAGCCCGATTCCTTAATTTGCTTGTGATACTCTAATGTATCAATCGGATCGTCGGTTGTACAAATTGTGTTCACATTAGCTTTTCTAATTAATCCACGTACGCTATATTCTGGTGTATTTAATTTTGCATTACACTCATCATAGATTTCCTTTGCTGTTGCAGGGCTTAGAAGCTTTTCAATACCAAAAAAACGACGAAGCTCTAGGTGCGTCCAGTGATAAAGAGGGTTTCTTAATGTATGCGGAACTGTTTCAGCCCATTTTTCGAACTTCTCCCAATCACTAGCGTTGCCAGTACAGAATCTTTCATCTACACCATTTGTTCGCATCGCACGCCATTTGTAGTGGTCGCCATAAAGCCAAACTTCTGTAATTGTTTTAAACTTGCGATCATCAGCAATATCTTTAGGGTTGATGTGGCAATGATAATCAAAGATTGGCATTTTTGCTGCATGTTCATGATATAGCTTTTGAGCAGTTTCTGTTTTTAACAGAAAATTGTCATCCATAAATTTCTTCATATTTATTCTTTTTTTTACGTTGTGTTATTGAATTTTTATTGAGTTTATTTTTGAATTTACCTCAAACCAAAGCAACGAAGATATAATAATTAAATTAGAGTTCCAACTTTATATATCTTAATTTCATTTTTCTATTTTACTTTTGCATTGAATTTAACTATTTCTTTTTCCGCTTCTTCAATAGTAGGCAGATCATTGCCACTCCATTTCTTGATGATAGTTCCATTGATTATTAAAATTAGACCAGGATTTGAACGAATCATTGTTTTTAATGCAACTTCATCGCAATTCAAAAAATCAATGTGAAGTCCATTCATTTCTGAAAGTTTATTTGCTTCATCTATCGCACTAGCTGTTAATCCGACAAACGACATGTGTTTCTCATCGCAGAAGTTTATCAGATTGGCTATTTCATCTCGATTTTTCCACTTCATCTTTTCTACATGGCTAGATGCCAAAATAAATACAGGTAGTTCATCATATAAAAAGAAATCTTTCACATCTTCAGCATCAGAAGTCATCATGTAAAAATCGTGAATAGGGGGTTCATATCCTTTTGTCACTAAAGTGGAATGTAAATCTACATATACCCAATTTAGAGTGTCTTGCCAAGGATAGTTTGTTTCATCAAATTCTTGTTCTTTACCTGTTTTTAAATTCTTATAAATGAATGTATTTTTATATTCGTCCTTTGGTGCACTTTCAGGAATGCTCATTGCTTCTATGATGTTAGTGCCTTCACGATAAGGACGAAAATCGATTACGGGAAGAAAATAAGATGAATAAGCTACAAGAATTAAATATAAAGATAGGAGTGTGCACCCAATATAAATGCTAATACGGCACCTAGCTCCCGACAGCTTCATGGTTGGAGTATGCACAATTATCACAGCGCAAATGAATAGCACGATGTTCTTATAGAAAGTTTCCCAATTGCCTAGTTTTATTGCATCGCCAAAGCAACCACAGTCAGTAACCGGATTTTTAATGGCAATATATAATGTGAGAATAAGAAAGAAAGAACAGAAAACAAGTGCTGCCATTGCTGTTATCTTCTTAAAAAGATTGCAAATTAATGCAACACCGATACTGAATTCTAATAAAGCAAGTAGCACTCCAGCTAAAGTTGCTAATGGAGTCAGCGAATCAAGTCCCCACGCAGTGAAATAATCAATAAATTTATATGAGCTTCCAATGGGGTCGATACCTTTTGTAAATCCCGAAAAAATGAACGTTAATCCGAGTATGAATCGGCAAATGTGATAAATGATTTTCATGATATTAGCAATTATATTCAATTTTAATTAATGCAAACACGGCATAGTTTATCATATCTAGATAATTGGCATCGATTCCCTCAGAAACAATGGTTTTTCCAGCATTATCTTCAATCTGCTTCGTGCGTTTTATTTTCATAAGAATAAGATCGGTAATTGAGCTTATTCGCATCTGTCGCCAAGCTTCATCGTAATCATGATTCTTATTAGCCATTAAATTAAAGGCTGTGTTGAAGTGTTCCATATATAGTTGAGTAGTTTTCTCTGCATTCATGTGCATATCTGTATCGGAAATTCCCGATTCCAATTGAATTAATGCCATGATACAATAATTAATAATACCAATATATTCCGATCGAACTCCCTCATCTATTTTCATTGCACCCTTCATTTCAATACTCCGAATGCGTTGTGCCTTAATAAATATCTGGTCTGTCAATGAACTCGGACGAAGTATTCGCCATGCGGTTCCATAATCAATCATTTTTTTAGAAAACACATCAGAACAAATGGTCATGATGTGTTTATATTCTTGAGTTGTGTTATTCATTTTTACAGAAGTACTAATATTTTCATTCTGCAAAATAAATTAATAAATGCACAATATTCAAGTTTATTATCAATTGTGTGATATTTTTTGTAAGAATTTTGAAGAAATATGTTTCAAAAGCATGAAGTTATGTTATAAAATATACTTTTGCATATATTTTAGAGAAACAAAACAAATATGTGGGTTAGTTTAGCATTAATTTCGGCCGTTCTACTAGGCATTTATGATGTCCTAAAAAAAATGTCTTTAAATGATAATGCCGTGCTTCCTGTTCTATTTTCAACAACTGTTACAGCGGCTGCAATTGCGCTGCCCATAATCCTTTTGTCGCCCATTTTCCCAGAAGTATTTTCCAAAGCTCAAATTTATGTACCACACATTAATTTCATTGAACATCTACAGATTTTTGTAAAATCAATCATCGTTGTCAGTAGTTGGGTGTTTGCATTCTTTGCTCTAAGAAATCTTCCAATAACAATTGTAGCTCCAATTCGTGCAACAGGTCCACTTTGGACACTCATAGGGGCAATTTTTATTTTTCACGAACAATTAAGCTTAATTCAGTGGATTGGAGTAGCTGTTACCTTTTGCTTTTTCTATTTATTATCAACAGCAGGAAAACTCGAAGGCATAAACTTTAATACGAACAAGTGGGTTTATTGTATTGTAGCTGCAACAGTGCTAGGAGCATCGAGTAGTTTGTGGGATAAATTCATATTGAAAACAATAGATAGAGTTGCAGTGCAAGCTTGGTTTTCGTTTTATCAAATGATTGTAATGCTACCCGTAATGATTTTCTGCCGATGGTTTAAGAAAAAAACCGATCGACCAACTTTTTACTGGAGATGGAGTATTCCATTAATTGCCATTTTTTTATTGTTCGCCGATTATGCCTATTTTTATTCTCTAAGCATTCCAGAATCAATGGTGAGTATTGTTTCAGCGTTGCGAAGAGGAGGTGTGTTGGTTGCGTTTGTGGTAGGAGCTCTATTGTTTCAAGAACAAAATATTAAACGAAAGGCAGTATATTTATTAGGAATTTTACTCGGAATATTAATAATCAGTATCGGAAGCTAATTTAAAGTAAAAAAAATAGATTTAAAAACACGTTAAAATTTAGTTGTTATGGAAGTTAAAAATAAAAAAACAGGAACACCAGCATTTTCAGGGTTAGCTATTGCTCTGATTGCTATTTTGGCTATCTTGCTAGCTATTGTGTCGGTGAAATTCTTCAAAACCGACAAGCAAAAAACAGAAATTCAGCAAGAGTATGATGAATTAATATCAGAACATTATCAGCAAGATTCAGTGATGAATACGATGGAAGATATTTTTGATGAAATTCAGTATAACTTGACGTACATTCAAGAAAAAAGAGGTCAACTAGTGATTAATTCTCAGGAAGGTGGCAAAGATCCTCGTCAACAAATTGTGGAAGATGTGAAGCAAATGGACCGCATTCTACACGAAAGTGAAGCGAAGATTGCTGAACTCCAAAAAGAACTTAAAAAAGCAGGAAAGGCAATTCCAGCTTATGAAAAAAGAATTGCTGCGCTGCAAGAAACAATCAGACAGCAAAATCAAGACATGCTAGATTTGCAACAAGTTATTTCGGTTCAGAATTTTAAATTGACTGATTTTCAACAAAAAGTAGAGTTAATGGATCAAAGATTGAACAATCAATCTGATTCTATTGCTACTCAAAGTGAAATTCTAAAAGAAACAGATCGCAAATTACACTTAGGCTATGTGGCTTATGGAACAGCTAAAGAATTGAAAGAAAAAAATCTAGTTTCATCTCAAGGTGGAATTTTAGGATTAGGTGCGTCAAAAGAATTGCCTAGCGATTTCGATTCAAGCTATTTCATGGAAGTTGACATGAGAGATGCAACACAAGTTTCATTGCACACAAAGAAAGCAGAATTAATTACTCAGCATCCTGAAAATTCATACCATTTTGAAGAAAAAAATGGCGAAGTATTATTCTTGAGTATCGACAATCCAAAAGATTTTTGGAAAGTTTCCAGATTTGTTGTTATTCAAGTGAAATAATTAGCGACAAATAGTTAAAAACTGAATTATTCACGCTCTAGAAACTTCTTAAGAAGCTCATAGCGCGGTAATTCAGAATCGTAAACCCGAACGTTTTGAAAGATTAGTGATTTATTAATTACCATTTCTTTCAAAACGTTTTTTTTATCCTTTGGGGTGCCGGCATTCCTCCCTGCCATTCCCTGCCTCTTGCCGTCGGGATTTCCATTGCAATCTCACCTAGCTGCGCCATTTAAAATGTTGGCGAAAATCAAACCCTGTGTTCTAAGCCTCATTCGGGGCGACATATCATTAGCTTTTGGGCGTATTGGGCTTGATTTAAATATGCGCATCTATATTTTATTATATACACATGTTGGCGGAATTAATTATTCATGATTTTAACGAAGAATGTGTTGTGCACATTCGCGTTTCATCGGTATTTAATGAATGCATTCAGCATAATCACTTTGTGCAATAGGGTTCTACAATCTGATTGCCACTCAATCACCATCAAAGGGCATGGTCAAAGGACTATATACGTTCTCAATCAAGAGTTTTATAAGAACTTATAGGGTGATATTTTTTTCAGGAGGTGAAATAAGCAAACTTATTGGGTCATATTTTTTTTCATGAGACAAATTAAGCAAGCTTATTGGGTGATATTTTTTTTGATGTGTTAAAATAAGCAAACTTATTGGGTCATATTTTTTTTCATGAGGCAAATTAAGCAAGCTTATTGGGTCATATTTTTTTTGATATGTTAAAATAAGCAAACTTATTGGGTCATATTTTTTTTCATGAGGCAAATTAAGCAAGCTTATTGGGTCATATTTTTTTTCATGAGGTGGATTAAGCTTCCATATTTAATGTGATAAGCTACATTTTAGCTATGATTTTTGTTTGTTATAAGCTCAATTATTTGTTAATGGATTAAAAATGCACTGATTAAATTCCGCCAACTGGTAAAATAAAAAAACAATATTTTCATTAAATTGAAATATTTAGATTTATAAACTGTATTTTTGAACTATCAAAAAAAAGAAGAGCCTTGAGTAAATATACAGAAATACTTCAAAAATATTGGGGATACAATAGCTTTAGAAGCCTTCAAGAAGAAATCATCCTATCAATAGCCAAAGGAAAAGATACGCTAGGACTAATGCCAACAGGAGGAGGTAAGTCAATTACATTTCAAGTTTTTAGCTTGTCGGAACCAGGCATTTGCATTGTAGTAACACCGTTGATTTCACTCATGAAAGACCAGGTTGAAAATCTAGGAAGTAAGGGAATAAAAGCCCTTCACATTCATTCTGGAATGGATAGAAAAGAAGTTACAAAAGCTTTCAATTCTGCAGCATGGGGAGATTATAAGTTTTTATATCTTTCGCCAGAGCGCTTGGCAAGTGCTTATTTTAGAGAGCGATTAATGCAGTTACATGTAAACCTCATAGCAATTGATGAAGCGCACTGTATATCTCAATGGGGATATGATTTTCGTCCATCTTACTTGAGAATCAAACAACTGCGCGACTTGTTGCCCCGAGTTCCAGTTTTGGCACTCACTGCAACGGCTACACCCGAAGTAGTAGCTGATATTCAATGTCAGTTACAGTTTAAGGAAATTAATGTGCTGCAAAAGAGTTTTGAGCGAGAAAACTTAACCTATGTGGTTCGCAATGTTGATAATAAAGAAGGTTATTTAATTGATTCGATCAAAAAGATAGAGGGTTCGGGAGTGGTTTACACGCAAAGTAGGGAAAAGACGCAGTTAATTGCCGAAGTTCTATGTTCTTCTGGCATATCTGCAGATTATTATCATGCAGGTTTATCGCCGAAAGAAAGAAATATTCGACAAGAAAATTGGATGAAAGGCAACACACGAATCATTGTGGCTACTAATGCCTTTGGAATGGGAATTGACAAGTCGGACGTTCGCTTTGTAATGCACATTGCACCTCCAAGTTCACTTGAGGCTTATTTTCAAGAAGCAGGTAGAGCAGGGCGTGATGGAAAAAAGGCATATGCACTGTTGATTATCTCTAATCAAGATAAATCAAGACTTCAGCGTAAAATAGATGAGGAGTTTCCCGATTTAGATTTCGTGAAGCAAATATATGATCTACTTGGAAGCTACTTTCAAATAGCAATAGGAACAGGAGAGGGGATAAAGCGTAATTTCGATATCTATGATTTTTGTAAAATTTTCAAATTTCAAAGCCAGAAAGTGCTCGCAAGCTTAAAAATATTGCAACGAGAAGGCTTGTTGGAGTTTTCTCTTTCATCGTTACAACCAGCAACACTTCATTTTAAGGTGAGTAGAGATGCCTTATATGGTTTCAACACGCAGAATAAGAAATTAGAAATTTTTATTAGAGAACTATTGAGGTATGCAGGAGGATTTTTTTCAAGCTATGTTCCAATTGATGAAAAAGAATTAACCGAAAAAGTGAATGAAGAGATTGCTTGCTCAAAAGAGTTTAAAACAGAAGCAGTACAGCTTTCAGTTAAAGAAGTAACACAATATTTAACGTATTTGTCATCAATGAATCTGTTGCATTATGTTCCTCGTAGGAAGATGCCTTTTATTACGTATTTATCGCCTCGAATTGAAAAATCGAGAATTAAAATAAGTAAGGAAAATTATCATGATTTAAAGAAAAACTACGAAAGGCGTATAGATGCATGCTTGAATTATGCCTATTCCGATGGAAAATGTAGGAGTGTCCAATTATTAAAGTATTTCGGTGAGCTAAAGGTAAAAGATTGTGGGCAGTGCGATGTGTGCAAAGAGAAGAAGAATTTAAATAAGAGCAATAGAGCAGAGCAGGAAGCATTAACTTTTCAAATTTTAAATTTACTCAAAGAGTCGGGAAGAGATTATTTTAAGCTGAGGGAGCTACTGAATGTCGACGATAAAGAACTTTCGCAAACTCTTCGCACACTCATGAGCGATGGAATTATAACAATGGATTCAAAGCAGCACTTTTTTTTACCATAAAAAAGCTGGTAGGTTAATTGATATCATTATATTTGCAAAATATTAATCAAAGAACTATAGATAAAGTATAGTTATAAACAATAAAACATTGAGTAGTATGATAAATATTACATTTCCTGATGGCAGCATTCGTGAGTATGAGTCGGGAATAACGGGTTTCGAGATTGCACAATCGCTAAGTGGACAGCTGGCAAAAGAAGTTTTAGCTATTTCGGTAGATGGTCAGGTGTGGGATTTGAATAGAGGAATTACACATGATGTTCAGATTAAATTGCACAAGTGGGATGATCGCGAAGGACAAGAAACATTTTGGCACACCTCGGCACACTTAATGGCTGAGGCTATTGAGTTTCTATATCCGGGCACAAAATTTGGCATTGGACCAACAGTTGAAACGGGATTCTACTATGATATTGAGCTTCCCAATGAAACTCAATTAGCAGAAAAAGATCTTGCTCAGATTGAGAAGAAAATGATAGAGTTAGCTCGCTTGAGCAACAATATTGTAAGAAGCGACATTTCAAAGGCAGAGGCTGTTAAAATGTTTGCAGAGAAGAATGATGAGTATAAAACAGAGCTGATTAGTGAATTGGAAGATGGCACAATTACGCTCTATAATCAAGGTGGCTTTACCGATTTGTGTAGAGGTCCACATTTACCTAACACATCGTTTATTAAGGCGGTGAAGTTGACATCAATTGCAGGAGCTTATTGGCGAGGCAATGAAAAGAATAAGATGTTGACTCGCGTTTATGGTGTGACTTTTCCAAAACAAAAAATGCTCGATGAGTACTTATTGCTTTTAGAAGAGGCGAAAAAGAGAGATCATCGTAAAATTGGTAAGGAAATGGAGTTATTCACTTTCTCGCCAAAAGTTGGAATGGGCTTGCCATTGTGGTTGCCTAAAGGTACTCAATTGCGTTTGCAGTTAGAAGATTTCTTAAAAAAAGTGCAACGCAAGTTTGATTATAAACAAGTAATGACCCCACACATAGGGAATGTGGAGCTTTATAAAACATCAGGACATTTCCAGAAATATGGAGCTGATTCATTTCAACCTATTCGAACACCACAAGAGGGTGAAGAATATATGTTGAAACCAATGAATTGTCCTCACCATTGTGAGATTTTCGCAAGCAAGCCGCATTCATATAAAGATTTGCCTGTTCGTTTAGCTGAATTTGGCACAGTGTATCGCTATGAACAAAGTGGGGAATTGCATGGATTAACAAGGGTGAGAGGCTTTACGCAAGATGATGCACACTTGTTTTGTCGTGCAGATCAATTGAAAGATGAGTTTAAAAAAGTGATTGATATTGTGTTTATTATTTTTAATAGTTTAGGTCTCAATAATTATACAGCACAAATATCACTTCGCGATCCAAATAAACCAGAAAAATATATTGGATCGGCAGAAAATTGGGATAAGGCAGAAGCTGCAATTATTGAAGCGTGTGAGGAAAAAGGATTAAACACAATTACAGAATTAGGCGAGGCGGCATTCTATGGTCCGAAGTTAGACTTTATGGTAAAAGATGCTTTGGGCAGAAGTTGGCAGCTAGGTACGATTCAAGTGGATTATAATTTGCCAGAGCGTTTTGATTTGAAATACATTGGAGCAGATGATAAGCCACATCGACCAGTAATGATACATAGAGCGCCATTTGGTTCAATGGAGCGTTTTGTGGCAGTTCTCATAGAGCACACTGCAGGGAAATTTCCATTATGGTTGACACCAGAACAGTGTGTAGTGTTACCAATTAGCGAAAAATTTAATGATTATGCAGAAAAAGTTTCAAATATTCTAAATAATTCCGATATTCGCACCCAAGTTGATGATCGTAATGAAAAAATAGGTCGTAAAATTCGAGATAATGAATTGAAACGTATACCATATTTGCTAATTGTAGGCGAGAAAGAAGCTGAATCAGGAGAAATTTCAGTGCGTAAACAAGGCGAAGGAGATGCGGGAACAATGACAATTGAGGGTTTTGCACAACATTTAAATGACGAGATTAAAGAACAATTATCAGCATTTTATAACTAAAAAGTTAAAGTTATCGCAGTAAATAAGCCAAAGCGCAGAGTCACTCGTGTTGAAACAGAGCCTCAGCATAAGTTAAATGAAAAAATTCGTGCGAAAGAAGTTCGTCTAGTAGGAGACAACATCGAAAATCAAGGAGTTCATTCTTTGAAAGATGCTCTTGCAATGGCAGTCGCACAAGAGATGGATTTGGTAGAGATTTCTCCAAATGCAGATCCTCCTGTGTGTAAGATTATTGATTACAATAAGTTTTTATATCAGCAAAAGAAAAAGCAAAAAGAAATTAAAGCTAAGGCTGTGAAAGTTGTAATCAAGGAAATCAGGTTCGGTCCTCAAACTGATGAACATGATTTTCAGTTTAAACTTCGCCACGCCGAGAAATTCCTTCAAGAAGGTGCAAAAGTGAAAGCTTTTGTGTTCTTTAAAGGACGTTCAATCCTATTTAAGGAGCAAGGAGAGATTTTACTGCTTAAATTTGCGCAAGCACTTGAAGAGTGGGGAAAAGTTGAACAAATGCCTCAGTTGGAAGGAAAAAGAATGACAATGTTTATTTCACCTAAAAAGAAGAAGTAGTTCTTCGAAAATAAAATTAGGACAGATGCCAAAAATGAAAACCAATTCTGGTGCCAAGAAACGTTTTAAACTAACAGGTACTGGGAAATTGAAAAGAAAGCATGCTTTCAAAAGTCACATTTTGACCAAGAAAACAACAAAGCAAAAACGTAATTTGACACATGCAACATTGGTGCACAAAGCCGATGAAAGCAATGTGAAAAAATTGCTTGCAATGAAGTAAGCTACTTTTCGATTAGAAGAGTTTTAAGACAATTATTGTTTAATGGTGGAGTAGCACAAAAGAACTTGCTTTAAGCAAGACGCTATCCACTTAAAAAAGAAGATTATGCCAAGATCAGTCAATCACGTCGCTTCGAGAGCACGTAGAAAAAGAATCCTCAAGGCAACTAGAGGAAACTGGGGTGCACGTAAAAACGTGTGGACGGTAGCAAAAAACACCTATGAAAAAGGTTTGCAATATGCTTATCGTGACCGTAAAAGTAAAAAACGAAATTTCCGAGCATTATGGATTCAGCGTATCAATGCTGCAGTTCGTTTGGAAGGACTTAGCTATTCGCAATTTATTGGTTTGTTGAAGAAAAACAATATCGATATCAACCGCAAGGTTCTTGCCGATTTAGCAGTTTATCAACCTCAAGCTTTAAAAGCAATAGTTGATAAAGTAAAAAAATAGTTATTTAGTTCGGGTGAAATAAAACATTGGAGCCTCATCGAATTTCGATGAGGCTTTTTTTATTAGAAAAGGCCAATTGTTGAAGATAATTAATCGATGTATTCCGTTTAAAAAATATATTTAGGTAAAAAAAATATAGATTTAGCAGTGTGCTAACTGATATTAACTATCTTTGCAAGAATTGAAATTTAGAAAACGAATAAACATATAACATAAGCATGAGTTTTATAGATAAAATTCTAGGAGCATTTTTAGGACGTAAATCTGATCGAGATTTGAAAGAGGTTACGCCATTATTAAATGATATTAAGAAAGAGTTTGAACGCATTTCTTCTTTTTCAAATGATGAGCTGCGAGCTGAGTCATTAACTTTGAAGTTAAAAATACAAGATTATATTCGAAATGAAAAAGACGAAGTAATCAAGTTAAAAACAACCGCAGAGAATTCAGATATTCAAGAGAGCGAAAAGATTTATGAGCAGGTAGATAAACTGGAAGAAATTATTAAAACTAAGATAGAGGAGGTTTTAACAGAGATTTTGCCATGTGCTTTTGCAATTGTGAAATTGACTGCTCAGCGCTTTTCTGAAAATGAAGAGGTGATTGTTAAAGCAACTGATTTCGATAGGAATATTGCTTCAATCAAGGATAATGTACAGATTGATGGAGACCAAGCTATTTGGTTTAATTCATGGTATGCTGGCGGGAATGAGGTGAAATGGAATATGATTCATTATGATGTGCAGCTCATTGGAGGTATTGTTTTGCATTCAGGAAAAATTGCTGAGATGGCAACGGGAGAAGGAAAAACGTTGGTGTCTACCTTACCCGTTTTCTTAAATGCTTTGGCTGGAGAAGGAGTGCATGTTGTAACAGTTAATGATTATTTAGCTAAACGCGACTCGGAGTGGATGGGACCAATTTTTGAGTTTCATGGATTGAGTGTAGATTGCATTGATAAGCATCAGCCTAATTCAGATGCTAGGAGAAAGGCTTATAATGCATCGATAACTTATGGAACGAATAATGAATTTGGATTCGATTATCTTCGTGATAATATGGCGATTAATCCTCAGGATTTAGTGCAGCGTAAGCATCATTATGCTATAGTTGATGAGGTTGATTCGGTGCTTGTTGATGATGCAAGAACTCCATTGATTATTTCGGGACCAATTCCCAAAGGTGATAATCAAAAGTTTGAAGAGTTGATGCCTAAAGTGGAACGTTTGGTGCAGGCTCAAAAAGCATTGGTGACGCAGTGCCTTACAGAATCAAAAAGGTTGTTAACGAAGGAAGCTGCTACCAAAGAAGAAAAGGAAGAAGGGGCATTTAAGCTTCTTCAAGCGCATAAAGGTCTACCTAAAACAAAAGGAATTATTAAGTTTTTAAGTGAAGATGGTGTAAAGGCTAGCATGCAAAAAACTGAGAATTTCTATATGCAGGATAATAACCGTCAGATGCATAAAGTTACAGATGATTTGTATTTTGTTATAGAGGAAAAACAAAATTCTGTTGAGCTTACCGAGAAAGGTATTGATTTAATATCAGGAGATGTTGATGATCCATCATTTTTCGTACTCCCAGATGTGGGTTCAGAGATTGCAGAATTAGAGAAAGAGGGTGGTTTGACTTCGCAAGAACGTATATCGAAGAAGGATGAACTACTTCAAAATTATGCTGTAAAATCTGAACGTGTTCACACAATTAATCAGCTTTTGAAAGCATATGCAATGTTTGAGAAAGATCAGGAATATGTTGTTATCGATAATAAAGTTAAAATTGTTGATGAGCAAACAGGTCGTATCATGGAGGGGCGACGATATTCAGATGGTTTGCACCAAGCTATTGAGGCTAAAGAGCGTGTGAAAGTGGAGGCTGCAACGCAAACTTTTGCAACAGTTACTTTACAAAACTACTTCAGAATGTATTCGAAGTTATCGGGTATGACTGGTACGGCGGAAACAGAAGCAGGAGAATTCTGGGATATCTATAAGCTTGATGTTGTCGTGATTCCAACAAATCGTCCGATTCAACGTAAAGACCATGAAGATAAGGTTTATAAGACTAAGCGTGAAAAATATAATGCAGTAATTGAAGAGGTGATTGAAATGAATCAAGCTGGTCGTCCGGTTTTAGTTGGAACGACATCAGTTGAAATTTCAGAACTTCTAAGCCGAATGCTTAAATTGCGAGGCATTAAGCACAATGTGTTAAATGCTAAATTGCATGCAAAAGAAGCTGATATTGTTGCAGAGGCAGGTCATGAAGGAATGGTTACTATTGCAACGAACATGGCAGGTCGTGGAACTGACATTAAATTGACCGATAAGGTTAAAGCAGCAGGAGGTTTGGCTATTATTGGTACAGAGCGCCATGATTCTCGTCGAGTTGATCGTCAGCTGAGGGGGCGTGCTGGACGTCAAGGTGATCCTGGTTCATCTCAGTTCTTTGTTTCGCTAGAAGATAATTTGATGCGTTTGTTTAATTCTGAGCGTATCACTAGCATCATGGATAGGATTGGTTTAGATGAAGGTGAGGTTATTCAACATTCAATGATTACGAAGTCGATTGAGCGAGCTCAGCGAAAAGTAGAAGAGAATAACTTCGGTATTCGCAAGCGTTTGCTTGAATATGATGACGTAATGAACTCTCAACGTGAGGTTATTTATACTAAACGTCGTCATGCGTTACACGGAGAACGTTTAGATGTTGATTTATTGAATATGATGTATGATTCGGTAGAGGCAATTGTATCGAATCATTATGGTGCTGATTTTGAAGAATTCAAGTTAGAACTTATTCGCATTTGTTCAATTGAATCACCAATTTCGGAAGAAGACTTTAGATCATTTAAGTCAGATAAAATTGTTGATTTAGTTTATCAGGAGATGATTGACTCTTATACACGAAAAGTAGAATCTATATCAAAACAAGCATGGCCTGTTATTAAAGATGTTCAAGAAAATCGTGGTCATCAGTATAAGAATATCTTAGTTCCAATTTCTGAAGGGAAACGTATCTTTCAAGTTGTAACTAATTTAGAGCGAGCATATCAGAATCAGGGTCGAGAATTAGTGAAATCATTTCAAAAGCAAATAGTACTAATTACTATTGATGAGGCATGGAAAGAGCAGCTACGTGAGATGGATGATTTAAAGCAATCTGTTCAAAATGCAACATATGAGCAAAAAGACCCATTACTAATCTATAAATTTGAATCATTCAATTTGTTTAAAGTAATGCTCACTAAAGTTAATGAAGATATCGTTTCATCATTAATGAAAGCTCATATTCCGTTGCAACAATCAGATCAGGTGCACGAAGCAGAAGTTCAACGCAGAACTGATATGAGTCGCATGCAAGCTAAAAAGAATGAGGTTGATAATCCGATGGCTGGAGCACAAGCACCACAGCGTCCTAAAGTAGTTCAGCCGGTGAGGGTGGAAAAGCAGGTAGGAAGAAATGAGCCTTGTCCTTGTGGAAGTGGGAAGAAGTATAAAGCTTGTCATGGCAGAGGAGCAGCAGAATAATTATTGAATTTAAAAATAGGGTATTAAGTTTGCAGTACGATGTAAATTTGATGCCCTTTTTAAAAAGAAACAGGTTATGGAAAGTTTATTTATCCATTGGAATGTAAATCCCGAAATTTTTCACATTGGAAGTTTGTCTATACGTTGGTATGGATTAATGTTTGCTTTGGGGTTCTTAATAGGTTATAATATTGTTGAGCGTATGCTTAAGCAGGAGGGTGAAGATCAGAAGTGGTTAGATAGCATTTTTATGTATATGCTAATTGCAACCATTGTTGGTGCACGCTTAGGACATGTTTTTTTCTATTCTTGGGATTATTACAAGTTTCATTTAGATGAGATTTGGAAGGTTTGGGAGGGCGGATTAGCTAGTCATGGCGGTGCAATAGGCATCTTTATTGCGCTATATATATGGAGTAAGAAGATTTCAAAGCGTCCTATATTTTGGTTATTAGATAGGGTAGTCGTGCCTACAGCTTTAGTGGCGGCAATGATTCGATTTGGTAACTTAATGAACTCTGAAATTTATGGAGTTGAAACACAAATGCCCTGGGGATTTATTTTTGAAAGAAATAAGGAGGTAATGCCTAAACATCCTACGCAGATTTATGAATTATTGTGTTATTTAGGCACTTTTTTCTTGCTAATGTTTGTTTACTTCAAGACAGAAATTCGCAAACGAGAAGGTTTTATATTTGGATTATTTTTTGTGTTGATTTTCACAGCGCGATTTTTCATTGAATTTATTAAAGAAGATCAAGTGGCATCTGAAGCAACAATGGTGTTGAACAAGGGACAATGGTTAAGTATTCCATTTGTCTTGTTTGGTTCTTTCGTTATGTGGCGAGCTCTGAAAAATCCTGAGGTAAGTTATTCTCAAAAATCGAATACTTCGAATAGGAAATAGCATGTTCCTAAATTATATTATTTGGGATGTGAGCCCTGTTGCATTTCATATAGGAAATACTGAATTGAGATGGTATGGACTGATGTTTCCTATCGGTTTTCTTTTGGGATATTTATTAGCTCGAAGAATGTTTAAGATAGAAGATGTTAGTTTAAATTTGCTTGATACGTTGTTTATAATTGTTTTTCTTTCGGGAATTATAGGAGCACGTATAGGGCATGTTATTTTTTATGATTGGGAGTTTTTTAAGGAACATCCAAGCGAAATAATTAAGACATGGCACGGAGGTTTGGCAAGTCATGGAGGTGTGTTCGGAGTATTATTTGCTCTTCTGATTTGGAGTCGATTTTCCGATAAATCTTTTTCCTGGGTTATTGATAAAGTAGCAGTTTGTGCTTCGCTATTGGCAGGATTGATTCGAATTGGGAATTTAATGAATTCAGAGATTTACGGGATTGCTACAGATATGCCTTGGGGATTTATATTTGTACAACAAGGGGAAACGGATGCAAAGCACCCAACGCAACTTTATGAGGCGATATATTACTTTGGGGTATTTATTTTGTTGTATTATTTATATTTCAACAAAAAGGCATATCGAAAGGTAGGTTTGATTAGTGGGTTGTTCGGAGTTTTAATTTTTATGTTTCGTTTCTTTATTGAGTTTATTAAAAATGATCAAAGTGAATTTGAAGCAGGAATGTTTCTCAATATGGGGCAGATTTTAAGTATTCCACTAATTTGTTTTAGTGTTTTTCTAGTTGTTAACTCAAGAAAAACGCAAGAAACATAATTCAGTGTGGAGAATTGTGTACTACCGGTAAGTGCAAAAGAATTAGGAATTGAAATAAGAAGAAAAAGCTATAATGACTAGAATAATTTTAAATTATAGGATTGTAGATAATAGAAAAATAAATAGTAGAATAATATGAGTATTGAAAAGACTTTAAAGGAGCGTAGTGGGGCAGTTTGTGAATTATGTGGAGTTGCTGAAGAATTAACGGTTTATGCCATTCCTCCTGTAGAAGGAAATCATAGTGATAAATGTATCTTGGTGTGCGGAAAATGTGCCGGAGAAATTAATGGAGAAGAATTAGATGTGAATCATTGGAGATGTTTAAATGATTCAGCATGGAGTGAAGTTCCTGCAGTGCAGGTCATGTCTTATCGTATGTTAAGCAGATTAAGTGGTGAAGGCTGGGCTAATGATTTAAAGGACATGATTTATTTGGATGATGAAAATCTGAAATGGGCAAAGCAAGGAATTTCAACAGAAGATGCGGTGAAACATATTGATTCTAATGGGGTGATATTGTCTTCGGGAGATTCGGTTGTGCTCATAAAAGACTTGGTTGTGAAAGGTGGTGGATTCACTGCAAAACGTGGAACAGCAGTAAGAAATATTACTTTGGTGGCAGATAATCCAGAGCATATTGAAGGAAAAGTCAATGGTCAACAGATTGTGATTTTGACACAGTATGTGAAGAAAAACTAGGTAGAATGTAAGATTATTCTATTCATTGAAAATACTCCTTTGGGACTTGAAAATAAAGGAATATTTTAATTGAATTTTTAGCTAGATATATACTTTTGAAAGTCAATTGCTTAAAAAAGCATTTGACTTTTTGTTTAAATTTCTTCGAGAGTCATGACGAGGGAAATTTACCATATGGGGAATTAGGTTAAATGTATAATCTAGTTGTTTGTTGATAATTTATAAGACAAAACTCTATGGCAATAAATAAAATACCGAGTTCAATTCTGACTATAACTATTATAGAAGTTATGGTTACTTTGGATTCATGTAATTCGTTAGAAGGCAGGAAAAATGCGAACAATTTTAGATATCCTGAAATGAAAAAAGAAAATATTTTTGATGAGTACTTCGGAACGATAGTTGAAGATCCTTATCGTTGGTTGGAAGATGATAATAGTGAGGAAACGAAGGCTTGGGTAGAAAAAGAAAATACTCTTACATTTGATTATTTAGATAAAATACCTTTTCGAGATGCAATAAAGAAGCGATTGACAGATGTGTGGGATTATGAATCGATTTCAGCTCCATCAAAAAGCAATAACTATTGGTTGGAATTCCGGAATAATGGAAAACAAAATCAAAGTGTATTATATTATAGAAAATCGCTTGAAGAAGAGGCTTCAATCTTGTTAGATCCTAATAAATTATCAACAGATGGGACAGTTGCTTTAAATGACTGTGAAATCTCAAAAGATGGTAATTATTTAGCTTATTCTATTTCGAGATCGGGATCAGACTGGCAAGAGATTTTTGTTATGAATATCGCAACAAAAGAGCTATTATCAGATCATATTTTATGGGCAAAGTTCACTACGATTTCATGGTTCGAAAATGGATTTTTCTACACGAAATATCCAGAACCAATTGGTGGCGAGGCATTAAAAGGAGCAAATGTTAATGCTCAAATATATTATCATGCGCTGGGGACACATCAGAGTGCAGATCAACTAGTTTATGAAGATCAAGCAAATCCGAAGTGGGGATATCATGTTAATATTAGTAAAGATGAAAAATATGGATTTCTTTATACGTCAGAATCAACATCGGGAAACAAAATAAGTATCTTTAAACCTAAAACTTCGTCATTCGAAATAACTGATATTGTTGCTGATTTTAAGAAGAAATGGAATATAGTCGGAACTATTGGTGCGAGGATATTTGTGCTTACAAATTGGAATGCATCGCGCTATCAACTCTTAGAATTGGATGCTGAGAATATGAATCTTGATCGAGCAAAAGTGATTATTCCTGAGGCAGAAGAAACTTTAGAGGGTGTGAAACTTACGGGAAATAAATTATTTTGTTTCTATCTGAAAGATGCGAAATCTTTGGTTAAAGTGCATGATAATTTAGGTAATTTTGAGCGAGATGTTGATATTGAAATAAGTTCGGTGTCTGGATTTAGTGGAGATTGTGAATCTACGATAACATTTTACACTTCAACATCGTTTATTTCTCCAGCAAAAATCTACAAATATAAAATTGCAACGGGAGAATCAACCTTATATCGCCAATGTGCAATTCAATTCGATGAATCGCAATTTGAGACTAAACAAGTTTTTTATGAAAGTAAAGATGGCACTATGGTTCCCATGTTTATTACTTATAAAAAAGGCTTAGAGAAACATGGGAAAAATCCAACGCTGTTGTATGGTTATGGTGGATTTGATATCTCAATGACACCAATATTTAATATAATGCGAATACCATGGTTAGAAAATGGAGGAATTTTAGCTGTTGCAAATATCCGAGGAGGAGGAGAATATGGTGAGAATTGGCATAAATCGGGAACTAAACTTCAAAAGCAAAATGTGTTTGATGATTTTATATCAGCAGTAGAATATTTGCAAAAAGAGAATTATACGTGTCCAGCTAAAACAGCAATACAAGGGGGATCTAATGGAGGGTTATTAGTGGCAGCTTGTCTTACACAACAACCAGATTTGTTTGCAGTAGCATTGCCAGCAGTTGGAGTATTGGATATGCTTCGCTATCAGAAATTCACAATAGGTAGGTACTGGGCAACAGATTATGGAATGAGTGATGATTCAAAAGAAATGTTTGACTATTTATATGCATATTCTCCATTGCATAATGTGAAAGATGGTCAGACATATCCAGCGACATTAATTACTACGGCAGATCATGATGATCGAGTGGTTCCTGCACATTCATTCAAGTTTGCAGCTACTATGCAAGAAAAAACCTCAAGCACAAATCCCATTCTGATAATGATATCAAAAAATGCTGGTCATGGAGCGGGTAAACCAAAAACTAAATTAATAGAAGAATATGCAAATATTTGGGCATTTACCTTATTTAATATGGGTGAAGAGTATAAATAAGCTTTCAATTTAAACTTAAAGTACATCTAAAAGATGTACTTTTTTAATTTGACAATGAGAGAAAATTTCAAATTTATTTTTAGACTTTTTAGGTAGATATATGCATAAAGTGTATATTAGCCAAACTTAATTATAATCTTTACTACAATGTTTAAAAAATTATCAGACTTAGAACAAGCCATAGCGCATAAAGGAAAGCGTAAAATATTGGCATTAGCTGTTTCACAAGACGAGCATTCTCTGGGTGCAATTGCTAGAGCGTATAAGCAAGAATTGATTACACCTATTTTTGTTGGAGATGCCCTAAAAACAAAGGCATATATAGAAGAATTGGGTCTTAAATTTGGCGAAGAAGTTCAGTTTATAAATGAGCTAGATGAAAACGAAGCTGTACGAATAGCGGTAACACTTGTTAGTAGTGGAAAGGCTGATTTCCTGATGAAAGGCAAGGTGGCAACACCATTTTTATTGAAAGGTGTTCTGAATAAAGAGTGGGGATTGAGAACAGGAAAGCTACTTTCACATTTAGCCTACTTTGAGGTGGAAAATTATCATAAACTGATAGGCGTTACCGATGTTGCGATGAACATTTCTCCTAATTTGCAAGATAAAATTCAAATTGTGAATAATTCGGTGAGTTATCTTAATAAGATAGGTATTGCAGAACCTAAGGTTGCAGTTTTAGGAGCGATTGAGATGGTGAACGAACATATGCAAGCAACACTAGATGCAGCGTTGCTATCTAAGATGCAGCAGCGAGATCAAATTCAAAATTGTATTATTGATGGACCTTTAGCTTTTGATAATGCAGTGAGTAAGGATAGTGCTAAGCATAAAAATATTAAAAGTAAGGTAGCAGGAGATACTGATATCTTAGTGATGCCTGATATTGAGGTTGGAAATGTGCTATATAAGTCGTTAGTATTTTTTGCAAATGCACGTGTTGCATCTGTCATATTAGGAGCATCTGCACCTATCGTATTAACATCTCGAAGTGATAGTGAAGATACAAAATATTACAGTATATTGTTTGCTGCTTTAGGGTGAGATTATTTTTATACTTTTAAGGTTGACATAGCGAGATTAAATAACATAATAGATGAAGAAAATGTATAAAATTTTAGTAATTAATCCAGGTTCAACATCGACTAAAGTTGCGGTATATCACGATCAACAGTCGGTGTTTTTAAAAAATATCAAGCATTCCAATGATGAATTATCTCTATTTGCATCAATTGCAGAGCAATATTATTTTAGAAGAAATACTATTCTTTCTGAATTAGAAAAGGCAGGTATCTTAATGCATGAAATATCAGCTGTTATTGGTAGAGGCGGATTAGTAAAGCCAATAGAATCTGGAATTTATGAGGTAAATGAAGCCTTAAAGGATGATTTGAAAAAAGGAGTTCAGGGCGAACATGCAAGTAATTTAGGAGGCTTAATAGCTGATGAAATTGCTCGTGGTTTGAACAATGGTTGCAAGGCGTACATTGCCGACCCTGTTGTAGTTGATGAAATGTCAGATGTTGCGCGTATAAGTGGATTGCCTGAAATGCCTAGACGATCAATTTTTCATGCTTTAAATCAAAAAGCAGTAGGACGTCTTTTTGCTAAGAATAATGGCCTTCATTATAACGATTTAAATCTTATTATTGCTCATCTGGGTGGAGGAATTTCAGTTGGTGTTCATCAGAAAGGCCGAGTTATAGATGTCAACGAAGCAATTACAGGATTTGGTCCATTTTCACCAGAGCGTTCAGGAACATTGCCATCAGGAGATGTGATAGAAGCGTGTTTTAGTGGCAAGTTTACTAAAGAAGAAATGAAAAAAAAGATTGTTGGAAGTGGTGGATTTGTAGCACATTTAGGAACAAACCAAGCTTTAGAGGTTGCTGATAGAGTAAAATCAGGAGATCAACATGCAAAACTAATTATGGAAGCAATGTGTTATCAGGTCGGGAAAGAGATTGGTTCTTGTGCAGCTGTTTTGAAGGGGGCAGTAGATGGAATTATTTTAACTGGAGGAATTGCATATGATGAAATGACGGTTTCGTATATTAAAGAAATGATCGAATTTATTGCTCCAGTGACAGTTTACCCAGGGGAAGATGAAATGGAAGCACTTTCACAGATCACTTTTTCTGCTTTAAAAGGAGAACTGAATTGCAAATTGTACAAATAATTGCATTCGGTGAAACCGATTAACATAAATCAAATAATATGAGCTCTTACATACTTGTCATCTCGTTATGTATTATCATAATACTCTCATTCTTATTTAATCTTTTAGCGAAAAAGACAAATATTCCGAGTGTTTTGATGCTCATATTATTAGGTATGGGGGTTCGTGTATTACTTAATTATCATGACATTCAGATTGAATATTTTAATATCTTAGAAATACTTGGGATAATAGGTCTAATAATGATTGTATTAGAAGCAGCCCTCGATTTAAAACTAAGTAGTGAAAAGAAGGTTATTATTGGAAAATCGTTGGCTATTGCGATTATCTCCTTGGCAATAACGTCCATTTTAATTACTTGGGTCATTCAATACTTTATACAGAATATTGGTTTTTTACCAGCATTGATACATGCAATTCCATTCTCAATAATGAGTTCTGCAATTATTATTCCAAGTGTTTCTAATTTAAGTAAATATAAACGAGAGTTTATGATTTATGAGAGTACTTTTTCTGATATTTTAGGTATAATGTTATTTTACTTTCTCATTGATAATTACGAGATACAAGAGGTTGGTTCGCTTGCAATGAAATTAGGGAGTAATTTATTTTTAACCATAGTACTTGCATTGATTTTGAGTTATAGTTTATTGCTTATTATTCAAAATGTAAAAGGACAAGCTAAATTTTTCTTGTTTTTATCAGCGTTAATCTTAATGTATGCTGTTGCAAAGATGTTTCATCTCTCCTCGTTACTAATTATATTAGTTTTTGGTCTACTTTTAAGTAATTATAAATTAATTTCATTCAAACAAATACGAAAATATTTAAGAGATGATGCTATAGATAATGTGTTTGATAACTTCAATATGATAACAATTGAAACTTCATTTTTAGTTCGAACATTTTTCTTTGTTGTGTTTGGGAGCAGCTTGTCATTAGACGTATTAACTAATTCTCAAGTGTGGATGATAAGTGGATTTATTATCTTAGCTATTAGTGCAGCTCGAATACTAAGCTTTAACATTTTTGACAGAAAAAATATGCTACCTCAAATTTTTCTGGCTCCAAGAGGATTAATATCAATATTGTTATTTTATGCGATTCCAGAATGCTTCCATGTTCCTGATTTTCCAGGCAAGGGTTCTCTACTAATTGTAATACTGATATCTAGTTTAATAATGGCTATGGGATTAATTTTGGATAAAAATGCACAAAGAATTCAATCATAAAAGTATGAACCTTAAATTCTATTTGATATCACTAATGTTATATGGAGTTTGTTGATAGACATAGTAGTTTAACCAATTTGTAAATAGTAAATCAGCTCCTGATCGCCAATTTAATAATGGCTTGTTGTCTGGGTTGTTGTCTGGATAGTAGTTTTCAGGTAATTGTATGTTAAGTCCTTTGTCTAAATCTCGTTTATATTCTGTGTCAAGGGTTAGTCTAGCATATTCAGAATGACCTGCAGCAAAGAACTGGCGTCCATTATTACTCATAATCAAATTAACACCAGCTTCCTTCGATTCTGAGATTATCTCAAGCTTTTCAACTTGTAAAATATCATTTTTCCGCACTTCAGTATGTCTTGAATGTGGTACTTGGTAAAAATCATCAAATCCACGAAATATTGGAATACGATTGTCTTTTATATCACAAGTGTATATCCCAAATAATTTCCGATCACGTTGATATTTGGGAATATTGTAAAAATGATAGAGTGCTGCTTGAGAAGCCCAGCAAACGAATAGAGATGATGTGACATTCGAAATAGACCAATCCATAATTTTAGTTAACTCGTCCCAATAGGAAACATCTTCAAAAGCAAGATGCTCAACTGGAGCACCTGTAATTATTAAACCATCATATTTTTGATGTTTGATTTCATCAAATGTTTTATAAAATGCCAGCATGTGATCGCTGGAAGTATTACTATGAACATGGTTTTTAATTTTCAAAAAATCAATAGTAATCTGAAGAGGAGTGTTAGATAAAACTCTTAAGAAATCGGTTTCAGTCGATATCTTTAGGGGCATCAAATTTAAAATAGCAATTTTCAGAGGTCGAATATCTTGACTATTAGCTCTGGTTTCATCAATAACAAAAATATTTTCCTTTTGAAGCAATTCAATTGCCGGCAGTTTGTCAGGAATATTTAGAGGCATTATACTTAGATTTTATAGTTATTAATTAGAAAAAAAGTTCTGTGTATTTCTTTGATAGATTTTACTTTATCT
Source organism: Mangrovibacterium sp. (assembly GCA_047971925.1). Classification (GTDB taxonomy): domain Bacteria; phylum Bacteroidota; class Bacteroidia; order Bacteroidales; family Prolixibacteraceae; genus JBKEDC01. The sequence continues at coordinate 33,576 of JBKEAC010000003.1, read as the reverse complement.
TCATCTTTTACAATTATATAGCTTACTAAATCAGAAGCCCCAGAACCACTAAGAAGGACATTTGTTTTAATCTTAGTTAGGGCTGCAAATAGACTGGCAGAAATTCCATGCTGACTCTGCATGCCATGACCGATAATTGCTATTAAGCTCACATTATCTTGTACTTCAAACTTGCATATTGACAATAAGTTAAGATCAGTTATCAATCGAATTAATTTTTTCACATGTTGCTTTTCAATGATGAAATTAATACTTGTCTGGGCAGTGATAACAGACCTAATATTGATTTGATTCATGTGGAGAGATGTGGTAACCTTAGCTAGAATTCCTGATTTAAAACCAACTCCAGGACCGCTGAGTTTCAAGAGCGCAATATCGTCAGAATGTGCAACGCTCTTTACTATGGTAGAACTAATATTTTCTAGTGACGATATCTTTGTCATTAAGATTTTTCCACTTGAAGTTAAATCAAATACTTTTATCGGAATATTTTTATCAAGTAGAGGATCTACAATTCTAGGATGTATACTTGCAGAAGAATCAAAATAAGCTAATTCAGAAGCTTCAGCATAACTTAATTCTGTGACATATTCAGCAGTTGGGATAATGTTTGAATCTACAGTTTTAAATGGAGTATTGATGTTCCAAAGTTCTAGATTTTCAACCTGAAGGAGTTTTGCAAGTGCTGAAGCGGTATAATCAGCAGCCTGAAAACCAATTCGAATAGTTTTCCCAGACAAACTAACGCCATGAGAACCAGGTATAATATTAATATTTGATAGAATTGAAGTGTTCAATTTTGATAAGCTGTCCGAAAGTAGGATAGAAGCATTTCCATATTCGTCACTTACAATTAACCCTAAATCTTCTGGAGATATAAACTGATTAATAAAGCCTTTTTTTGTGATGTATTCACTGAATATTAAAGCGGAAATTTTGTCTGCATAAGATAAAATTTGGTCAAGAATCATTGCAGAAAGACTACCTGTATAATTTATTCCTTTTAGTAATGTTTCAATACGAAATATTAAAGCTTGAACATTATTAGTACAAACGAGACCAAATGAGTTCAGTAGAATGTAAATATCTTCTTTAACAGCATCAATTAGAGTTGTTAAATCATATCGAGACTCTGTAGCAATATGAGCAGCAGTAGAGATCGAGTTTAGTAATTTAATTGGAGCACCTAATACGATGATATGTTTTCCTTGCTTAGGAAGACTTGCTAAATTAAATAATACAGACTCGTTTTTTAAGCTATTTTCGCTTAAACGAATAACAAGGTCGAGCATAAGAGTATATTTTAAGTGATATGTTATTTATCATAACGCAAATTATGAGATGTTTATATTTGTGAGGAATTGGGTACATTACAAAGATTAAATAAATCATGATCTGGCCATTCTTCAATCCGTTGAATGATTGTACTCATTAAATAATCAATATTTCGTTCCAGCTTATTTCCTTTCCAATTGCTAGTATTTGATAAAAAAATCCAAGTTAATCCATCGTCCATTCTTTTGATTTCAGCAATTGTGCCAGCCATACTTCCTGTTCTAATCCAACTCCCATTACTATACACTGAACGCCATCCCAAAGGACCCTTTGTTGTTACATTACATGTCATTTCACGAATGCTTTGTCGTGTTAAGATATCTGGAATAAAAGTTTGTCCATCAACTAACGTAACTAATTTTGCCAACTCAACTGATGAGCAAATCCATCCACCTGCAGCGCCTAATAATTCAATATTATTCCCACCATCAGCTTTAGGTACAAGTCTTTCGCTACCATCTAAGCAAGGTGCGACGCTGTCAGCTTCTCCAACCCAATAATTGACTTCATTACTTCTTTTGTCTTTTTGAAAAGAACTTCCGATATGCATGTCAAAAATACCATTAGGAATGAGAATATTATCTTGAATGTAATCTTCATAACTAGAATTACTTACCTTTGATATAACATCAGTAAGAAACATATATCCCATATTTGAGTACGAATAATGTCTACCAGGTGTATAATTTAAACGCTTATTTGTAATATACTTATAATAGCTATACATTGTTACTGGTGCTTCGTCACCAACAAATTCAGCAATAGATAGTGCAGAAAAGGCAGGATCGCCAGTCCGTTGCGTCCATCCTGCCGAATGCGCCAACAAATCTCGTATTGTAATATTATATATGCGTTTATCGTTTACATTTTCAAATAACACATTGTCTAAGATAGCATTCGGACCAAATACTTTATCGTTGAGATTTATTTTTTTTTCCTCAATAAGATGCATGATACCAATGGCTGTAATGAGTTTAGAAATGCTCGCAACTCTAAAAACATGATATGGTTGAACTGCGTTCCCCTCTCTGGTTGCTATACCAAATCCATGTGCATATACTAATTTTTCTTCTTTAACAATCGCAATTGAAACCCCTTTTAAATTCCATTTTTTTAAAAAACTATTTACTTCGTGTTCTATATAATTTGAGTTTTCAAAATTAGATAAATCATTATAGATAATCTCATTTAAACCTTTTGATTCAATGCCGTATTTCGGTGTTTCTATCTGAGTTATCTTGTGAGAATGAATCATGAGAAGCACTATAAGTAATAAAATTACTCGAGCTACTTTTGACATTTTATTTCAATTTTATTTTTCTAATGCATTTATTATATCATAGACAGACGAATACTTATTTTTTTCTAAATATTCTGTAATACCTGCAATTATTTTTAAAGGATTTTGTGGATCCAAGAAAATAGAAGTACCCACCTGGACAGCTGTTGCTCCAGCTAATAAGAATTCAATGGCATCTTCCGCTGTTGTGATTCCACCTAGACCAATAACAGGTATTTTTACTGCTTGAGCTACTTGCCATACCATTCTTAATGCAATGGGTTTTATAGCAGGACCAGATAATCCTCCTGTAATAGTTGAGAGCTTAGGGCGACGTTGATTAATATCAATTGCCATTCCTAAGAAAGTATTAACTAGTGACACAGAATCAGCCCCTTCAACTTCTACTGCTTTAGCAATTTCAGCGATATTTGTTACATTTGGAGAAAGTTTTACAATGAGAGGACGATGATAGGCTTTCCGAACAGCTTTTACCACTTTTGATGCAGATTGAGGATTTACACCAAAAGCCATGCCTCCTTCTTTTACATTAGGGCAACTGATGTTCAATTCTATAGCAGGAATTCTATCTAATTCATTTACTTTTTCAGCCAACGCAACATATTCCTCAATCGAAGAGCCATTCACATTGACAATAAAGTTGCTATCAATATCCTTAATGTTGGGATAAATATTTCGTATAAAATTATCAATACCTTTATTTTGAAGTCCAACAGCATTAAGCATTCCAGATGCAGTTTCTGCCATGCGAGGATAATCATTCCCTTCTCTCGGATTTAAGGTTGTCCCTTTCATGATTATTCCACCTAATTCTTCCAGATTGATAAAATCTGAAATTTCTTCACCAAAACCACAGGTTCCAGAAGCAGTTAAAACTGGATTTTTAAATTCTAGATTTTTTATTTTTATAGATAAATCTACCATGTTAATTCATTTACATTAAAGATAGGACCTTCTGAACACACACACCTATTTCCTAGAGTTGTTTTCTCCACACAACAAAGGCATACGCCAAACCCGCATGCCATCATATTTTCAAGTGAAGCTTCGCAAAAAATAGCAGCATCTTTTGATTTAGCACAAATAGCTTGCATCATCGCCTTTGGACCACAAGTATATATTTTATCAAAATTGGAAAGATTCTTAGCAAATATACTATGATCAGTAACATAGCCTTTATCTCCAAGACTGCCATCTTCTGTTGTTTGATAAATTGTGCCAAATTGATTATACCAAGAAGAATCAATGTGATCTTTTTTTGATCGTGCTCCTAAAAGTAAATGGACTTGCTGACGAGGGAGATTACATTTTTTTGCCAAATTTAGCATTGGAGCGACCCCACTCCCACCACCAATAAGTAAAATAACATCCTTGTCTTTAGGGAGTGTAAATCCATTGCCTAATGGAAACACAACACTAATTTTATCTCCAACTTGATAAGTGGTCAGCACACGCGATGCTCGTCCAAGTATCTTAATTAGTAATGAGATTCTACGGTTTGAAGAATCTACATCGAGTATAGAAAACGGTCGTCGAAGAAAGGTTTCTTTAGATTTATTTACATCGATATTTACGAACTGACCAGGTATGATTTCAGGTAAACACTCGTCAGACTCTAATACTAACTTAAAAGTATCATGATTCAATTGTGCTATTTCAACCAAGAGAAGTTCTTTAATAATCTTCTTCATTTTTATTATCTTTGATATTTTGGCAAAGATAATGTTTTAGTTAGTTATTTTGGATAAAATTCTTCAAATGTTTGATCAGAATAAAAAGTCACTATGCGTGCAACCTTACGTATACAAGGAGTTTCTATAATTGAAGTAGAGGTTCTATTATCTGTTGTCTCCATTGTTTTATTGTTATTGTGGATAAAATTATCTGTTGTTTCTGAAATGTTATCTAATGGGAGAATCTCATTATCAAATAAATCGATCTGCTTAGCTGCCTGTCGAGATGAAGAGTTTAAAAGCACTGCATTTTCTGAAGAATCGAGCATACTACCCTCGCCAAGTATCAACCACCTAGCATTGATTTCTGGATAATACGATAAAATTTTTTCGATAAAAATCTGACTGGGATTATTTCTCCCATTAAGTACATGGCTAACGTTTGAAGGCTGAACTCCAATAGTATTTGCAAATTCTGCAGCTGTAATCCTCTTATAATCTAATATTAACCTGATGCGTTGATTCATAAATGTAACTTTTTAAAGACACAAAAGTAAACAAAGTAAGTTATAAATCAAAATACATTTGTAACACTTACGATATTACAAATGTATAATTTAAAACTATAAATCAAAGATAATTCCTAAACTTTAGTTGAATGAATATAGCTTTTAATTTATTTAAATCTTATAAATAACTGAATTACAAATAAATAGAGCTCATTCATTATAATGAATGAGCTCTTAATTGACTAATAAATAAGTCTAGTTGATAAATTACTAATTGTAATTCATATATACTACTGATTCTATGTACATTATAGTCTTTAATAAAAAGAATGTAGAATTGATAAAAAATAGAAATAAATATATTCATATGTAACTAGTGTTGTGTAATTATGCTTCGTAATTAGGCCACTCTTCACTAGTATAGATATGTAACTTAGATACATTATTACATATTCTTAAATACATTTGTACTATTAAGATTGATATCGCCGATTGTATCAAATCTTTGTGTATTGCCCCCAATGAATCTGAACATTAGAGAATTTTTAATGAGTTCTCAGCATTAGACTATATAGATACCCTAAAATATGCGTTTCCTGACTGGAGTTTATTTCATCGATTCAACAGAGTTTTTGTTCTGATTTAATCATTTATTGCTTTTCTTAAGGGAATAATAGGACAACGCATGTCTAAAATTGGTCATTGGTTTTAAATATGTCTTTTCCACTTAAATGTATAAACATTGCTTAAAGGTGACTTATAAAAATTAGCTGCTAGGTCATTTTGATTTTATGAGGGATAGATTTTACCAGATCTATGTTTAATTTAATGGGTAAGTGTGTCGTATTATGCTTGCTTTTAACTCTGTATAGCAATCCAACAATGACAAAATGGGCGTTCCGTTAAAAGACGCATTGCATGTGGATTCAATTAAATATTAAAAGCTCCCGCACTTATGCGCCAAACTTCGGTGAAATAACAGAAGACTGTTGCAAGCCCGTCCTCCTCTAAGCTAGTAACAACTAAAAAGTCAAATTATTTTTACCAACCACATTCTAAAATGAACAACAGCTGTATCTACCAGCCCCTTTAAGCCTGCAGCTAATTCATCTAAATATATAAAATTCATCGTAGTATGTGAGATAACCATCTGATTGGCTAAACTAAATCATGCCATGCAGCACAAAGTATGGATCACTTCATCTAAATAGACCTTCTCGACAAAGTGTCATAGAATGGAGTGTCTTAAGTAACCTATAGATATTTAAGTAAATTTACAAATGTAATCTACTAATTAATACCTCATCTATCAATGAATCTCTGTTTATTTTTGAACCTACCTAGACTTACCCCTTGGCTGAAATAAATCAATGCATTTTAATCCGTTCAAGAATAATTGAGCTATAAAGGAACAAAAATCGTTGTTAAATACGCCTAACTACAATATAAATTCTGACTTAAATTGCCTCATTGGGAAATGTACACATCATTAAGTTGGCTTAAACCATTACATCAGAAAATTTATTCACAATTAAGTTGGCTTAAAGCATTACATCAAATAAAATATAGACAATTAAGTTAACTTATTTTAGGATATTCAAAAAAATACGCACCAATAAGTTTACTTAAAACAGTATATTCAAAAAATTATCCACCGATAAGTTTGCTTAAAACAGCATATTCAATAAATTATCCACCGATAAGTTCTTATAAAACTCTTGATTGAGAACGTTTATAATCAATTGTACATGTCCTGTGATGATGATTGAGTGCTAATCAGATTTCACAACCCAATTGCATAATGTGATTAAGTTGAACGCATTCATTAAATATGGTTGAAACACGAATGTACACAACACAGTCTAAGTTAAAATTGCAAATAATCAATTCCGTCAACGGGTAAGAATATTGCTTGATTTTTTTTTGGCTCGTGGAACTTGCAAAGCTTCGGTTCCACTTTAAAAAAAAACAAGCTGAGGCAAAATCTAATCCGAAACTCTGGCTAATAATGAAATGCAAAATTCAATCAGTTACAAGGAGTTTACATTTGTAAACTCCTTGTAACTCAAAGCTCTTCCCTTTCTCTTTTAAAGATTAGCTATCAATATCGTAGTTCACTTATTTTTAGAACTTACTTTATATATCTATAAAGTTAACTGAAAATATAAGTTCGCTCGCGAATGAATTTAAATTGGATAGATAAATGCCTCGTATTCCAAAAACAATTGGAGTTGGCAATCTGAAGAGAAAGCCTTCTGAGCTCAATTCAATTCCTAGAGAATTTATCTGTTCATTCTGACTAGAACCAAATGAAAAATCATTTCCAATAGATTTATAATTGTATTGAGTGTAATCGCAAAATACATTGGCTTTTAAACGTTGAATATAAAGTATCTTACTGATACTCCAGTCTGGATTCGCTATTGGGAAAGTGTAATTAATCATTGAACTATTTAAGCGGAGACTATTTACTGGTACATAACCACGAGCAGTAGCTATAAAATCATTGAAAGTATTTAGCTGTAATTGATCTCTCCACTGGTAGCCGAAGTAGAGTTTAAATCCATCGTATTTTGCAATTCCAGGAAAATAAAGACTAGTTGCAATTGAAAATTGGCTACTAAAATCATCTGTTGATTTAATCCCACGTCCATAATTCAGCTGTACAATCTGTCCCCATTTTGTTTGCAAATCAAGTTCTGATCGATGTTGAATATTGGTAAGAAATAGCTGAGAACTTACTGCTTGAAATCCATTATCACCTGCTAGATGAAAGCTTTTTGAAAGATGATAGTTAATTTCGGGTTGTATTGTTTGATTATATTTACCCGTGCTAAATGACAATGGAATACTAGCTGATGCAACAAGGTTTAATTCATCCCAAGATAAATTGGAATATACTTCCTTAAGTGATGATGTTCTTATGTTTCTACCTGCGTAATTCATTTTAACACCGAGGATTGGAAAAAAACCGATATATTGATAATTCAAATATAGTTGTCCTCTTTTTTCATTGAGATTATATAAGTAGCCTAAGTCTGTCAAGGAAGTTCCAAGCACGTTTTGCGATTGCATTGAAATTCCAGGCGTTGTTATTGTTTGATTTGAAATATCAATAGCAACAGGAGCCCAACTATGGATATTCATCAGATGAGAAAATTTATGGTAATTGCTTGTTTCTAAATTTGTAGTGTCAAGTGTTGTGAAATCTATTTTACCTATTTCTTGTGAGGATAAGTGCTCTGCTAGAGAATTAGTTGAATTGACTTGTTTACTTGAATCTAGTTTAAATTTAAGTTCAGATAATTGTGTTCGAACTAATTGATAACCATCTGAAGTGTAATTTGAGTAGTACAGATATTGATCATGAAAATGCGCATGGTCTGCCCCAAATTTAGATTCTGTAAGCTGGTAGATTTCTCCATTTCTAATATTTAACATAAATGGATTATCTCTTCCCGTTTTTGATGATGTGAAAGTCAGCGTATCATTATGAAATGAGAGATTTGATATGTCATATTTTACAGGTTTGGTTAGATAATTTAGTTTATTCAAGATTAAATCATATGATGCAATATATTTCCCTTCTTCATTTAATCCGATAAAATAGATGATATCTGATGAATTTCCCCATGTTGGAGAGATAATGTAGTCATTATCTCCTATCTTAACTGTTTGAAGGATACTGCCATCTGATATTTTATGTACTTGAATTGCATATTCTCCTTTTTCATTACTTGAGACAGCTAAAAATCGATCTAATTCGGGATTAATTACTGGGCTCGCAAGATTACTAGCCGTATGTATTATTTTCTTTTCTTTAGTCGTGACATCGAAAATAATTATTCGCGAATGATCCTTATGCGCCCATCTTATATTTGGAGATATTTCAGCCCAAATTAGTAGATTATCTTCTGAAGAAAATGACCTTTCAACCATACTACCAGGCGTGTATAAGATTTCTTCATGGAAGTCTTTAATTCTAACAATCCTTGGAATATCGCCTCTGCTCTTTCTAACACAGACAATGCTTCCATCTGCTAGGCTGTTTGTGTTTAAATAATTAGTATAGGTATTTAAATCATTTTTACTGCACACGGCATAAGTGTTCAGACTTAAGCTGTCAATTTCACTTTGCCAGTCTTCTCGATATTGATTCCAAAGAAGTGCATAGAGTTGCTCTTTATTATACCCTGTTTTTTGCTTCAAAATACGATTCATCGGATTTAATGATAATGGCTTTTGAGCAATTTGGTTTAAAACCTGATTCCATATTTCTGATCCATATTTCACACGGATACCGCCCACAAACCACCAACCAAAAGCATAACGATTGGGAACAAAATCGCGATATGAACCGAGAGTGATTTTGTTAAAACTGAATGCTTCTTTTTCTAGTAATTGAGCTTTATTTTCCATCAGAAATGAAGGATCTCGTCCTCTTCCTGTCTCTGTTTGTGCTGTTTCAGCAATAACAGCATCTCCTTCGAGAAACCAGAATGGTAGATATGCACCGATAATAATTGCTGTGGCTTGTTCTCCAAAAATAATCTTCAAAACAGAGGGCAGATCTTGATTAATCTTATCAATCTGAACAACATGTCGATATTCATGCACTGCTAATTGTTTTAACCATTCTTGTGCGTATATATCTTGATGAGGAGTTGGATAAATTTCCATCCGCCTGGGTGCTGTAGCTACCATCCCATTTGAATTAATAGTCTCAGAATGAAGGACTATTGAAATCTTTTGCGTTGGTGTTCCTAATGAATGTTGTCCATAATCATAAACTTTTTGTAGCATGGCAAAAAATCGCTTAGCTTGTATTTCAAATTCAGCGGGATAAATGACCTGAAAATTTGAGTCATTAATTTGCTTCCACTTGATATCTCCAGGATCTGCTCCTGTGCTAAAATACTGTGAAAGACATGTTAATCCATGAAAAAATAGTATGATGATGAGAGAAATCTTTTTCATTAGATTTAACTACCTTAATTTTTCAACAATTAGTTGAGCTGCTTTTTTTGAAGCTCCACCGCCACCAAGTAGATGAGATAACTCTTGATAATCTTTCATCATTTGATTTCGATATGGAAGCTCATTGATAATCCGATTGAGCTCAATGTTAATGTTCTTACTACTGCAAAAGTGCTGAAGCAATTCAGGAACAGCCATTCGCTTTAAGATAATATTTACTAAAGATACGAAGGTGATTCCCACAAACCATTTGCCTGCATAATATAGTGGCATTCCGCCACCCATGCGATAACAAACAACTTGAGGACATTCTAATATGGCTGTTTCAAGAGTTACAGTTCCTGATGCCACAACGGCCAAATCCGCCATTTGTAAAGTTTCATATGTCTGCTGATGAACTAAAGATGCCTGATAGTTTTTAATATATTTATGATATATTTCATCGGAAATATTAGGCGCAGCTGTAATTACAATCTGATGCGAATCTATTGTAGAACTAGCCTCAAGCATCCTAGGTAAGAGCGAATCGATTTCTTGCACTCTACTGCCTGGAACGATTGCTAAAATTGGTTTGTTGTTTAATTTATTTGTTGCTATAAAATCGGCTAAATTTTGATTCGTTTTTCGTGCGATGATGGCATCAACAACTGGATTGCCAACGTAGTTTACTTTCATATTGTATTTCGCAAAAAAATCGGTCTCAAATGGGAAAATGGTAAATAATTCATCGATCAGACTTTTCATTTTGGCTATTCGACCCTTTTTCCATATCCAAACTTTAGGCGAAATATAATAAAAGACTTTAATTCCTAAGGATTTTGCATATTCAGCCATCTTTAAATTAAAACTAGGATAGTCAATAAGTATTAAGACATCGGGCATCATTTCTTTGATACTCTTTCGGCATAAATCAAAGTTTCGTTTCACTTTATCTAAATTCATCAGCACGGGAATGAATCCCATGAAGGCCATTTCGCTATAATGTCGGAGTAATTTCATGCCTGCTGCTTCCATTAATTCGCCACCAAGTCCTATTATTTCAGATTCAGAATCGTACTTATTCAATTCTTTTATTAAATTTGAAGCATGTAAGTCGCCTGAGGCTTCTCCCGCTATGAAAAAATATTTCATTTATGTTGATGTTAAGTGCATAGTTCTTACTGGTTAGTGCAGCTTATTTCTAATAAAATACAAAGTTATCAAAATATATGTATGCAATAAAAAAATTATCATGTTTATCACTCTTGATATTGCTCGTGATGTCAATTTATTTTCTTGGTCCAAAATTTCCTAAAGCTGAATTATCAAATCAATTGCCAAATATTTCTCATTCAATTGACTTAATAGAAGAATATATTCACGAAAAAGACTTTGATTTAGATGTAAAGCCAGAAAATGAAGCTCTTATTGTTTGGGCAGATTCAATACCGATGCAAACAAAATATTGCCTTCTTTATTTGCATGGCTTTTCAGCATCACGAATGGAAGGAATGCCAACTCATGAAAATGTTGCAAAGTATTTTAACATGAATCTTTATATGCCTCGACTTGCTGCTCATGGAATAAATAGCGATGAACCTTTGCTCAATATGACTCCTGAAGCACTCTATGAATCAGCAAAAGAGGCACTGGTTATTGCTCATAAAATCGGTCAAAAGGTGATTATTATGAGTACTTCCACCGGAGGTACTCTTTCATTAAAATTAGCTGCCGACTTCCCCGATCTAGTCGATGGATTAATACTATATTCACCCAATGTGGCGATTAACAGTTCTGGTGCCTCATTGCTTTCTAAACCATGGGGGCTACAAATTGCCCGATTAATTTATGGAGGCAAATATAGAATCGTAAATGAGGATGCTCAAGATGATGAATGCCGATATTGGAATTGCAATTATAGACTGGAAGCAACAGTTTATTTGCAGCAATTGCTTGATGCTTGCATGACTACTGAAACGTTTGAAAATGTGACTTGCCCCACTTTTTTGGGTTATTATTATGAAGATGAAAAACATCAAGATGAAGTGGTAAAAGTTAGTGAAGCGCTATGTATGTTTAATGAAATTCAAACTGATTGTTCAAAAAAAGAAAAAAAGGCTTTCAATGCGAGGGCGCATGTCATTGCCTATGGTAAAGATTCAAAGGCTCAACCCGATGTAGAAAAAGCAACAATAGAGTTTATTGAACGTCAATTTACACACTAAAAAAAGAGCCTCCATGAGAGGCTCTTTTCATTTGCGGATAATTGTTATTTTAGTTGTCGGTTTAATTCACATTATAATTTCTTACGTAAATGAGCGACTTAACTCCGAGTTCAATCATATTTTCACTCCAAAATTTCTGCAAATAAATCAAAATCGATAGCATCTACAATTTCTACATCATAGAAATTTCCAACAGTTATTTGAGTGTTTTTTTCTAGGAAAACCTCACAATCCACTTCTGGCGAATCGTATTCTGTTCGAGCCATAAAAAAATCTTCCTCTTCAGAATCAACAAGCACGCGGAGTTTTTTACCGATTAAGCTATAATTAAACTTTGCTGAAATTTCTTGCTGAATTGCCATCAGCTCCTCTGCACGTTCCTCTTTTATTTCTTGGGGAATATTATCTTCATAATTTTTTGCAGCATAAGTATCATCCTCATTAGAATAGGCAAAAACACCCATGCGCTCCATAGGGTAATCATGAATAAATTGCTTTAATTCTTGATAATCTTCCTCAGTTTCTCCAGGATGACCAACCAAATATGTCGTGCGAAGAGCAATGCCTGGAACTTCATTTCTGATTTTTTGAATTAATTCAATAGTTTGCTCTCTATTTATACCTCGATGCATTGTTTTAAGCATTGAGCTACTCGCATGTTGCAATGGAATATCTAAATAGTTAGCCACATTATCATTTTCACGCATAACTCGTAACAAATCGAGTGGGAAATTTGAAGGATGTGTATAGTGCAATCGAATCCACTCGACACCTTTGATTTGAGCAAGCTTTTCAATCAATTCTGCTAATTTACTTTCACCATATAAATCAATACCATAATATGATAAGTCTTGAGCAATCACCAACAATTCTTTCACTCCGCTCTGTGCTAATCGTTCAGCCTCAGCAAGAAGACTTTCAATGGTGCGCGATGTATGTTTACCCGTGAATTGAGGAATAGCACAGAATGAACATTTCCGATTGCAACCTTCACTGATTTTTAAATACGCAAAATGCGATGGTGTCGTTTTAATGCGATGGTAAAATTTGTCATCATAATACTCAGCATTCAAATCATTTAAAATTGATTTGAAATCAAACTTACCATAAAATTTATCTACTTCGGGCATCTCGGCCTGCATCTCCTCTTTATATCTTCCCGATAGGCAACCCATCACTAAGAGCTTATCGATATCGCCACTTTTCCTTGCGTCAACAAAATTCAGAATCGTATTAATTGATTCTTCTTTTGCATCGGCAATAAAACCACAAGTGTTTAATATAACAATATTTGCATCATCATCAACAGAATCGTGCACAACTTCGTAGCCGTTCAAGTCGAGTTGATTTAAAAGCATTTCTGAATCAACGAGATTCTTTGAACAGCCTAGGGTTATGATATTTATTTTTGATTTATTCATTTTTTTTTGCGTATACACAAACAAGACACACTCACAATAAGTATGTCCATAATTGCATTTGTATTAAATTGATATATTTACGAAAATAAAGAATCTACAAATTCTTTTCTATTAAAGATTTGTAAGTCGCTAATTTTCTCTCCAATTCCAATGTATTTTACTGGTATTTTAAATTGATCGCTAATTCCAATAACCACACCTCCTTTGGCAGTGCCATCAAGTTTTGTAAGAGCTAAAGCAGATACTTCTGTTGCAATGGTGAATTGTTTGGCTTGTTCAAAAGCATTCTGCCCAGTAGAACCATCTAGCACCAATAGTACTTCATGAGGTGCATCGGGAATTACCTTTTGCATTACTTTCTTAATTTTAGAAAGTTCATTCATTAAGTTTATTTTATTGTGCAATCTGCCGGCTGTGTCAATAATTACCACATCGGAACCTTGAGCTTTAGCAGAACTCAAGGCATCATAAGCAACCGATGCTGGATCGGAACCCATGTTTTGCTTAACAATAGGAACATCAACACGCTTTGCCCAAATATCGAGTTGGTCGATAGCTGCAGCACGAAACGTATCGGCAGCACCTAGCACAACCTTCTTACCTGCTTGTTTAAAATTATAAGCGAGTTTGCCTATTGTGGTTGTTTTCCCAACACCATTCACCCCTACAACCATAATCACATAAGGCTTACTTGTTTCTGGCAAATCGAAATTTGAAACATCGGCACTATTGTTTTCTGAAAGTAAGGCTTCAATTTCTTCTCTCAGAATGACATTCAACTCGGTTGTGTTAATGTATTTTTCTCTTTTTGCACGAGCTTCTATTCTCTGAATAATTTTCAGAGTAGTATCAACACCAACATCTGATGTAATTAAAACTTCTTCTAGCTCATCTAAAACTTCATCATCAACTGTTGCCTTTCCGGCAATAGCGCGATTGATTTTTTGAAAAACATTTTCTTTTGTTTTAGCTAGACCGTTATTCAGATCTTCTTTTTTTGATTTAGAGAAAAAGTCAAATAGTCCCATGTATATTTTTTTTCAAAGGTCGAAGATATTAAAAATATTTAGTTCTGGGGTGATACTTTCTCCTTTTTAATTAAATTCAACCTAAAAAGTATCTTTTTTATTTAAAGAGATAAGTCTTCCTCCATCTTTACTAAAATATACTTAAAGCATAGAGCAAAAAAAGCCTCCTATTCTTAGGAGGCTTTTTTTTTAATCATGATTGATTATTTTTTGAAATAATCAGAAACCATTTCGTTAGGCACTACACCTTCTTGAAATGTATATGCGCCAGTTTTATCTGACTTAGTCATTTTTATTACTTTTGCATAAGCTTTACCAGCTCCTTTTTGTAATGTTGCAACTACTTTCTTAGCCATAATTCAATTATTTTATTTCTCTATGAATAGTTACTTTCTTCAAGTTTGGATTATATTTTTTCAATTCCAAACGTTCTGTAGTATTCTTGCGATTTTTTGTTGTAATGTATCTTGAAGTTCCAGGAACGTTAGTTTCCTTTTGTTCTGTACATTCCATAATCACTTGTACTCTATTTCCTTTTTTAGCCATTTCGCTTAGATTATTAGATTAAATTAATATAACCTTTTGCTTTTGCTTCTTTGATTGATGCTGCCAATCCATTTTTATTGATTGTACGCAATCCATGAGCAGAAACAGTTAACGTCACCCAACGATCTTCTTCAGGAAGATAAAATTTCTTCGTGAACAAGTTTGGGCTAAAACGACGCTTTGTCTTTCTTTGCGAGTGAGAAACATTGTTTCCAATCATCGCTTTCTTTCCAGTTATTTGACAAATTCTAGCCATTGTCCTTTTTTGTTATTACAGAATCACACGTTTTTCAAACAGTTTGCAAAATAAAGACTTTTCTTTTGAAAAATCAAATAATTACGCAATTAATTTCAAATATTTTTAAATATCAAGCTTAAAAACATCTGTTCACACAAATTAATTGCCCTTAATTTGCTTTATCAAGCAACTTCACGGCACAAAAATATAAAAAATTACTAAACATGCATCGCTTTACTTCATCTTTTTATAATTTTGTACTATTAAAAGATGGTAAATTTCAGATATGATTAAAAAAAATTCAGTGCCATACCCTTCTTTATTGAAGGCTTCACACTTAGTTGTGCTTTATATTTTCATTCAAACAATAGTTGATTTTCCTCTTGCTCTTTGGGATTTTTTTCACGGAACTCACTTTATTTCACATCCAATTAAACGAATAATTTTAAATGTTGGTTCTATATTGTTCATTTTGATTTATGCCTATTTCCGTTCAAAAGCATCGCTTAAAGATTTGTTTCCCCTAAAAAAATTCAACCTCCTTGTTTTTATTCCCGTCACGCTAATTTTATTAGCACAGCAAATATATATTACTCCGATCAATGAGGCTGTCGATCGCTTAATTACTCCGCCGGCTTGGTTCTGGGAGTTATTTGATAATATTTTCGATAGTAAATATGGATTCTGGGGAGTGCTTGTTCGTGTTGCTGTTATTGCTCCAATTGTCGAGGAATTAATCTTTCGAGGTGTCATCATGCATGGGTTGATGCGGAACTACCCTAAGGCGGTGGCTATTTTTCTATCGGGATTGTTATTTGCTCTCTTTCATCTTAATCCATGGCAATTCTCAGCTACATTCTTTTTGGGATGCTTGCTTGGTTGGCTCATGATTATCACTCAAAATATTTTTGCTTGTATTCTTGGACATGCCATTAATAATCTGATTGTATTACTATATATACATTACTATCACCAAATACAATCATGGCATTTTTTTAGTCTTTCTGAAAGATCTCAGTTATATATAGCTATTGCTTCTGCCCTCTTCGGGATACTTTGCATGGCTGTTTTAACCTTTGTTTATCGTGCAAAGACTATTAATTATAAGCATTTTGAATCTGATTATTTTGAAATGCCAACTTTCTAACTTTGATCTCTTTTTGTCCTTCAACTCTGCAATATTTGATTTTCTGAATTTGGATTACAGTTAGGAGTATAATTCCGCCAACGGGTTTTCTTTATTATATGTATGCTTCTCCGAATTGATATGACAATGTTTTTTAGCAATATTTTTTCCGAATAAGTGTTGCGCAGCCGAGTGATGGATTGTAACGGAAATCCTTTTAAGTGGGCTTTGGTTCTCACCCTCTTAAAAGATTGGAGCGGAAAGCCAGACGGCATGGCGGGGAGGAATGCCGGCACCCCCAAGATATCTTCTTTGATAGAGTTATTTTGAGAATAATTAGTAAAAAAACAGCTTAATTATAACAATGGGCTCATGATTCTCGATAAAGCTTCTTTTAGTCTAAATGAGCGGGGACGTTGCTCCCATTCGTCTAAGTTAATTTCTCTACTTTTTGAAATATCTTCCATGAACTGAGCTTCCAATTCAAGAGTTGTTTCTTGGTTGTATATCACGGCATTAATTTCAAAATTTGTTTCAAGGCTCCGGAAATCAAAATTGGCAGTGCCCACCGATGAAAAACTGCTATCAACCATGATGAGTTTGCTATGCACAAAGCCAGGTTGATAAAAATATATCTTCACGCCAGCTTCAAGTAATTCATCAATAAAAGAATAGGTACTCCATTGTGGGATTGCACCATCACTCACTTCTGGCAAAAGAATGCGGACATCAACTTTTGCTAGAGCTGCAATTTTAAGAGCGATGGTTATTTCTGTAGTTGGAATTAAGTAAGGGGTGGCAATGTAAATGTGGCGACGAGCCGATGAGATAGCTGCAAAATAGAATTGGTTGATTGTGTCCCAATCGGAATCGGGGCCTCCTGCGAGTATTTGCACCATTTTCCTAGTTGGTGAATTGGAGAATGAATGGAAATATTTTGTAATTGAAAGCATTTCTGCTGACACAAAAAACCAATCTACTAAGAATTGAACTTGAAGCATGGTTGAAGCTCCACCGCGCATGCGAATGTGAGTATCACGCCATTCGCCCAGTTTTTCTTCTCCATAAATATATCTATCGGCAATATTTATTCCTCCCACAAATGCTAGTTCACCATCAATGATTGCGATTTTTCGATGGTTCCGATAATTGATTTTAGAAGTAAATTGAGGCATGCGAACACGCATGAAGCAATGAACTTGAACACCGGCGTTTTTTAAAGATTGTAAAAAATATTTCGACAATGACCAGCAACCTACATCATCATAAATTAAACGTACTTCTACTCCCTGTTGTGCTTTTTCAATTAGAATCTGACGAAATTTATTGCCTATCACATCGTCTTCAATGATGTAATATTCAAGGTGTATGTGTTTCTTTGCTGATTGTATTGCTGCAAAGAGTTGTTCAAACTTTTGCGCTCCATTTTTTAATACATCGATTTCATTGTCGGTTGTGATAAGTGAATTGGAATTACTTAGGAGTAACTGTATTAAATATTTATTTTCTTTTAATCCGTAAAGCTCTGTGATATCCGTTTCTGTTATAAGATGAAGTTGTTTCATGGTGAGCTGTTTTATTTGCTCTAATCCTTTAAGTCCTTTGCGAGAAAACATTTTCTTTTTGCGGTATAACTGCCCAAAAAAGATATAACTCAAAGCACCAATAATTGGAATGAAAATAACAAACATGATCCAACTAATGGTCTTTAATGGTGTGCGTTTTTCAAATAATATCATCACGATTAATATGGCGATGAGGAGTGCATAGAGTGAATTAATCAGCCATATGACATTAATAGCAGTTATAGTCATTACTAGTTATTTTTAAAAACTTTCAATAATGTATCATCAATGGTCTCGGTTAAGGCGGAATGTTGAGTAATTTGTGGTGCTTTCACTCCTGCCCCAAACCAGTTGTTTCCGATGTACACATGAGCTTCATCCCACTGATTGGCTGCTATAAATGATGAGAGTAACACATTCCCCCCCTCCACTACAACCGATTGGATGTCATGCTGAAACATCCATTGGAGCATTTGAGGAATAATGTTCTGATTAAAATTAAGGCGAACATATTGAACCAATTCAGAATCATTTGCTTGCACATTGGTAAAGATGATTGTTTGAGCATCTCCGCTCTTTATGTTTAGATTTTCGGGTAGCCTATTATTTTTATCTATGACTAATCGTAGTGGTTGCTTTCCCGACCAATCGCGCACGGTGAGCGATGGATTATCCTTAAATGCGGTGTTTGTTCCAATCAAGATCGCATCAACTTCGGTGCGCTGCTTGTGAACGAGTGTGCGTGAATGCTCATTGCTAATCCATGTGGGCAGACCTAGTTCTGGATTGCTCCGATCTCTGTCGATAAAACCATCGAGAGTTTGCGCCCATTTTAGAATGATATGCGGTCGTTTCAAGCGATGGAAAGTGAAGAACGATCGATTTAATTCATCGCAAAGATCTTTTTCAACACCAACAATCACATCTACTCCATGAGCACGTAGCATTTCAATGCCCTTCCCTGCCACTTTAGCAAAAGGATCGATTGAACCAATCACAACCCTTGGAATTTCACTTTTTATAATTAATTCAGCACAGGGCGGTGTTTTTCCATAATGCGCACAAGGTTCTAGGCTTACAAAAATGGTGGAATGTTTTAATGACTCTTTATTTTGTACTGCATTAATCGCATGAACTTCTGCGTGAGATTCTCCATATTTCCGATGATAGCCCTCACCAATGATTTGATCATTAAAAACGATCACTGCTCCTACCATCGGATTGGGAGAAACATTTCCTGCACCTAGTTGTGCAAGTTCAACACACCTGCGCATGTATTTTTCATTTGTACTCATCAGCTTTTCTTTGCTTTTCTAGTTGCTTCGCCATTGATTTATTTTCGTGTGTATGAAGTCTGCAATTATGGCTTGTTTCTGCATATTAATTTTAACTTTGCCAAAAATATAAAATTATGCTGCAAAATATAGCAAATATACGAAAAGAGTTAGCTCCACATTATTCAAAGGAAGAAATTCAAGGATTTATTCTGCACATTTTTCATGATCTGAAATCTTATTCGCTCACCGATTTGGTGTGTAATAAAGAAAAATCATTGAGCGAAAATGAGCATCAAACTATTTTAAATATCATTGAACAGTTGAAAAAAAACGTGCCGATACAATATATTTTAGGAAAAACAGAATTCATGGAGTTAGATTTTGAGGTCAATCCGTCGGTGTTGATTCCTCGACCTGAAACCGAGGAGTTAGTGCAATGGTTGATTGATGATTTTCAAACAACGATTTCAGCTCATGTTTTTGATGCATGTACCGGATCGGGATGTGTGGCGATTAGCGTGGCAAAACAAATTCCAAATGCTAGGGTTTATGCATGCGATATATCAAAAGAGGCACTAGCTACTGCTGAAAGGAATGCTAAAAACCATGCGGCTAATGTGAATTTCTTTGAACTCGATATATTAAACAGCTCTAATTTTAAAGCACCACATAAATTTGATGCCATTATTAGCAATCCTCCTTATGTGCTCGAAATGGAAAAACAAAAAATGAATGATAATGTGTTGCAGCACGAACCTCATATCGCTCTGTTTGTTGCCGATGATAAAGCCCTAATGTTCTATGAGGCTATTGCTGATTTTGCTTTAATCCATTTGAAAAGGAAGGGGTGCATTTATTTTGAAATCAATGAGCAATTTGGAACGGAAATGAAGCAAATGCTTCTAAAAAAAGGCTTCGAGCAGATCGAATTAAAGCAAGATGTGTTTCGAAAAGACCGCATGATTAAGGCTATTTTAAAATGAGAGGGGGCTAGGCGTTTAAATCGGTTACTCAACGGATATGTTTACAAAGAAAATAATCCAATTGCAGGAATGACAATCCGCAGATTCCGTAGTCCAAATAATGAAATTTTCGTTGTTACTGATACATTTTTCAAATTCAAATATGGGAGTAAGGACTTTTCAAAGTTTAGGTTTAATGGTATTTCATACAACAAAGGAAGACTTGTTAATGCCATAATAAAGAAGTTAATTGAAGATAGACCACAAATAACATTTTCCGAATTAAAACAAATATTCCCCGATAAAATACAAGGAAGTATGGGGGTTTTCGATTTGAAAGAAAAAGCAGAAGAGATTTACGAGCGTACAAATAGAATAAGATATTACATTAAGCCTGACGAAGTAATTCAACTTGCTGATAATACTATAATAAGCACGTCAACAAAGTGGAATGCTGAAAACATAAAAACATTCATAGAACAGGCAAAGAGAGAAAATTACAACATAGAAGTAGAATGAACATATGAGCAAAAAAGAGAAAATAACGGTACAGGGAGCGGAAATAACCATTATTTCGGAGAAAAACAACGATTATATTTGTCTTACCGATATGGTAAAGGGTCAAGAGGGCGATGATCATATCCGTAATTGGATGCGTAATCGCAATACCCTTGAGTTTCTCGGTGCTTGGTAAATGTTACATAACCCCACCTTTAAAGGTGTCGAATTCGACACCTTTTTGCATGAGGCTGGAGCAAATCGTTTTAACATGACACCCCGCAAATGGATTGAGGCAACCAATGCGATTGGGATCGTTTCCCAAGCTGGTCGAAACGGCGGAACTTATGCCCATAAAGATATTGCGTTTGAATTCGGCTCGTGGCTCAGCCCAGTGTTTAAGCTCTATTTGATTACCGAATATCAACGGCTTAAAGAGGCTGAAAACAATCCGATGCTTGGCGAATGGAATGTAAAACGAGTTCTAAGTAAAGTGAACTATACACTTCATACTGATGCGGTGCGTGATTTTATCATTCCAAAAATTGATGTTGTACGAGAAAAAGCATACGCCTATGCGGATGAAGCCGATATGCTGAACCTTGCTTTGTGGGCTTGTACAGCAAAGCAATGGCGGGAAGCAAATACCGAATACGCAAAGAAAGGGTTGAATATACGCGATACGGCAAGTATTAACGAATTGGTCGTGTTAGCAAATCTTGAATCATTTAATGCGGAACTTTTGAAGCGTGATATGGATAAATCTGCCCGATACGCCTGTCTGCGTGAAATGGCAGAACGGCAACTGACCCGCCTCAATGCAATTGATGCAGAAAAAGGATTTCGGAAATTAGAGGCTAAAAAATAAAGATGCTAAACCTTTCTTTATCCGAACACAAAGGTATGTTCCAAGAATGAAACGTCAAGGTTAAAATGAATTTTACCGAAAATCTTCCTTTCTCGTTTCTCGAAAGAGTATTTCCGATAAAAGCCTTGCCTTATTCATTCTTTCCACATAAGAGGTGTTTATCGGATAAAGAAAGAGTAAAAATATGCGTTTGGTTTCAGAAATATTGTTTACTTTTGGCATGAGTTATTTGACAGTATAGCACCGCAAATTGCTGAAATACGCACGATTACTAACTCGTTACCTCTGAAAACCAAAAACTCTGCAAAAAGTTTATTCCTCAACTGGTTAAGTCAAACCAATAATAAACTAAAATAAATGAATTGCATTTAAAGTCGTTGTGATTAATCGGAGTTTCAATAAGATTGCCTCTCGGTTTGTTCTGTTTTGGAGTAAGCTGAAATTTAGACATAAAACAGATATAGTGGCACTTATGAAAAGCTATTCTTTGAATTATTTTTGAGGCGTAAGCTTATAAGAAACTCAGGTTAATAGATAATTACTATCTTTGTCTAATCAATTGAACA
Source organism: Mangrovibacterium sp. (assembly GCA_047971925.1). GTDB lineage: Bacteria > Bacteroidota > Bacteroidia > Bacteroidales > Prolixibacteraceae > JBKEDC01. The sequence continues at coordinate 11,483 of JBKEAC010000003.1, read as the reverse complement.
ATTCTTGAAACGTGAGAAATTTTTTTAAAGGCATCTTCACCGTGCTAAATATCATAGCCATTATTTGTTTGGCAGGCTCCTACTTATCGGTTTATATTAGTCCAGCTAATTATTGGGCTCCAGCTTTTCTTGGATTAGCTTTTTCTTATTTTTTATTTGCTAATATCTTGGCTATTTTATTTTGGTTAATTTTTAAACCGCTGTATGCGTTGCCATCACTCTTGTTAATTGCACTCGGATATGGACATGTGGCTAATTATTACCAATTTTCGGGTAAAGAAACTGAAAACTATGGCATTGATGTGGTGAGTTATAATGTGCAAGGTTTTTTTGGTGGAAATTCCAAAAAGACGGTAAAGCAAAATGTATTGCAGGTGGTTAAATATTTAGAACAATTTGAAGCTGATGTCATCTGCATGCAAGAAGCTAGCTATGCTGGAAGAATTTATGGTGATTGGAAAGAAGAATTTGAAGGCTATAATTTACCTAAATATGGATTGAGTAAAGGTGGACAAGTTATCATGTCGAACTATCCATTCATTAATAGCAAAAAACAAGACTTTGAAGGAACAGGCAATAATTTTATTTATGCCGATGTGCTTAAAGGTGGTGATACTATCCGAATATATAATTGCCACTTACAGAGTTATGCATTCACTCGAAATGATATTGGTTTAATTGATTCTATTGGAGTGGAAAGTCAAACCGAATTGTTGAAAGATGCGGAACTCTATGTTAATAAACTTAAGAGAGGTTTTATTAAGCGGGCTGAACAAGTTGATGCCTTACGCAAATCGATTGAAACATCGCCATATCCGGTTATTGTGTGTGGTGATTTTAACGACACTCCAGTGTCATACACTTATCAGGAAGTTAAAGGTGCTAATTTAAATGATGCCTTTGTAGAATCGGGAAATCATTTGGGAGGTACATATCATGGAAAACTACCGTCTTTCAGGATAGACTATATTTTTCATGGTGATCAGTTTAAATCGTATAATTTCAAAACGGAACATGTGGATTATTCTGACCACTTCCCTATTAAATGTCGATTAATTCAAGAAAATTAGGAACATTAAGGGAATTATTTTTTTTGAAAAAGGGCTGAAAGCATGACCAATTAAATGAGAAGTCATGCTTTCAGCCTTTTTTTATTGTTTGTTCTTTCTCTTATGATTGGGGATGATATAAGCTCACAGATTCTTTGAGCTGTTGGGGGTCAATTTGAAGATAAATCTCGGTAGTCAGAATTGATTCATGTCCTAGCATGTCCTGCACCACTCGTAAATCGGCACCTCCTGCAATTAAATGTGTAGCAAAAGAATGTCGGAAAGTGTGAGGGCTCACACTTTTCTTTAAACCAATTTGTTCAGCCAATCCTTTCACTATTGTAAAAATCATCACACGACTAAGCGAAGAACCACGACGGTTTAAAAACAAATAGTTTTGATATGATGGTTTTATTTTGATGTGCTTTCGTGAATTTTGAATATATGCTGTTATCTTATTTTTACAAACATCGCTAATTGGAACTAAGCGTTTCTTTTCTCCTTTTCCCGAAACTTCAATAAAACCTTGATTAAAAAACAAATCCGTTATTTTTAAATTAATCAATTCTGAAACACGAAGTCCACAGCTATAAAGCGTTTCAAGCATCGCAACGTTGCGCTCCCCCTCTGCACTCTTCAAATTAACAGCTGCTATTAGGGCATCAATTTCGGCAATGGTAAGAATTTCGGGAACATTCCGTTCTACATTGCGAATTGTGATGTCGGTTGCCGGATTAACTTTCAGTAATTCTTCTACTTTCAGTAAATTAAAAAAGGATTTAATGCCCGATAGTGTGCGTGCTTGTGTGCGGATACTAGATCCTGATTCATTTAAATGCTCTAAAAAATGCTGCAAGTGATCGTGATTCACTTTCTCGGCATTAAGATTTGGATATTCTAAATTCATAAATTGAATAAATTTCGATATATCACTCAAATAGGCAGAAATAGAATTTGGCGACAGCGCTCGCTCAAGTCGCAAGTATTCTTCGAATTTTTTTTTACTGGTATTCCAACTCATGGTTAAATAGTTAGTAGGTGTATTGACTAGAAATTTTATTAGCTTTTCATATTTTTTAGAGAAGCATTCTATTTAATAAACAAAAAAGTTGTATCTTGGTTCACTATAATGCAAATATATATATAGTTATGCAACTTATCATCATAAATGGTCCTAATTTAAATCTTTTAGGAAAGAGAGAACCCTCCATATATGGAGAGCAAAGTTTTGAATCGTATCTATCTGATTTAAAAAGTGAATTTCCTCAAATTGACCTATCTTATTATCAATCGAATGTAGAGGGATTTCTCATCGATAAAATTCATGAAGTAGGATTTGATTTCGATGGAATTATTATCAATGCAGGTGCTTACACCCACAGCTCAATCGCTTTGAGAGATGCAATTTCGGCAGTGAACACACCTTGTATTGAGGTGCACATTTCAAACATTCATCAACGTGAAAGTTTTCGGCACAACTCAATGATTGCTGCTGCCTGCAGAGGTTCGATTGTTGGGTTTGGATTAAATTCTTATCGTTTAGCAATTCAGAGTTTTATTCCCTAAGTAATTTGTATCGATAATGCAGATTTATTGCACGTTTGAGCCATGCTCAATCGGCGTTTTAATTGCGTTCTTATGCATCAGGTTAATTAATACTAAAATTATCGTACAATATAAATGAAATACATAAATCATTTCATTTTATGACTATCTTTGTCGGGAAAAAAAATATTATATTTATTATATACCTTTCGAGATGAAGAACACAAAAATTGTAGCAACAATTTCGGACATCAGATGTGAACCTGATTTCCTAAGAACTCTTTATGAGCAAGGAATGAACGTAGTTCGTTTAAATACTGCTCACATGACACCAGAATCAGCAATTCCTCTTATTGAGAACGTTCGTAAAGTTTCTGAAAAACTAGCTATCCTTGTTGATACTAAAGGACCAGAAATCAGAACTCGCTTAAGAGCTGAAGATGCAGAAAATGGTATACCAGTTGCGGTTGGCGACTTAGTTGAGTTATCAGGAAACCTAGAAAGAACACCTACTCAAGGTCGTAAAGCTTTCGGTATTTCTTATGACAAATTCCACGTGGAAATTCCTGTTGGAACAAAAGTACTTGTTGATGATGGTGAAACAGAATTTACTGTTGTTGAAAAACACGACGACTATGTGCTTTGCCATGTTGAAAACGAAGGAAAAATCAAAAAGAACAAAAGTATTAACACGCCTGGCTTTACGGTTAACTTACCTTCTATTTCTGAAAAAGACCACAAATTTATTGAATTTGCAGCTGAAGCTGGTGTGGATTTCATCGCTCACTCTTTCGTGCGTAATGCGCAAGATGTGATTGATGTGCAAAAAATCCTTGACGCTAAAAAAAGCCCAATCAAAATTATCGCTAAAATCGAAAACCTTGAAGGTGTAGAAAGAATTGATGAAATTCTTGACCATGCATATGGTGTGATGGTTGCTCGTGGTGATTTGGGTATTGAAGTTGCTGCCGAGAAAATCCCAGGATATCAACGCCTACTTATTGAAAGATGTGTGGAACGTAAGAAACCTGTTATCGTTGCTACTCAAATGTTGCACACGATGATTGATAACCCTCGTCCAACTCGTGCTGAAGTTAGTGATATTGCTAATGCAATCTATTCTAATACCGATGCAATCATGCTTTCTGGTGAAACTACTTATGGTGCTTATCCTGTTGAAGCAGTGAAAATCATGAATAAAATCGCTCTTGAAGTTGAAAAAACAAAAGAAGCGAAAGATAATATTGCGATCCCTGCTGTTGATGGTGAACCTGCTGCATTCCTTGCTGAGTCGGCTTACGAGGCTTCGAAACAATTAGACGATGTTAAAGCTATTGTAACCAACACTAAAACAGGAAAAACAGCTCGCTATTTAGCTGCTTTCCGTGGTGAGAAAAAAGTATATGCTCAATGTTATGATGCTACTACTGCTCGTCAATTAGCTCTTTCTTATGGCGTTTATGCTGATGTATTTACTCCTGATGAAACGCGTTCTACAATGGTTTCTAATGCTCTTCAAGGTTTAACTAAAACTGGGGTCATTAAAGAAGATGATAAAGTGGTTTACATTGGCGGTAGCTTCGGTATCGGTGGTGGTTCTACTTTCATGGAAATCTCAGAAGCTAAAAAGCTTATTAAAAAATAAGTAGATTTAGCTTTTAACATATCATAAAGCGGATAGATTTTTTAAGTCTATCCGCTTTTTTTATTTCCCGATTCCAAAACCTAGTGCTATGAGAACGCTGTGTAAGCTGTCTTTATTGCACCATCTTTGCTGGAAAAGAACATTTTAAAACAATTGTTGCTAATCTGTTTCTACTCTATATGTAGTGCTGCCCCGTGAAATGAATTCGAAGCGTTTGTTTATTAAAGCACTCCTTTTTCTATTGCATCGATGGCATTTTGCAAGCGTTTCTCTCCTATCCCTCTAATGACAACATAACGCAAACCTCTGCCATCGAGTTCTGCTCGATAGGCTTCAAATAATTCATTGCGCTTGTCTCCTCCATTTTCACGCAAAGGATCAGATTCCCACTCTAAATCGGGATAGCAAAGTAAATATAAATCTACGGCATGCGTTTGAAGGGCTGATTCTAGCCAGTCGGGTTCTTTGCCATATACCCATTGAAACCAAACTTTCGTAATAATCAACCACGTGTCGAGAATGACTATCCGACTTGTTTGTTCTCGTGCTTTTTCATATTGTGCTACCTGTCCTATGGCTATTTTTTCAACATCAGTATAGCTATAGCTTGAATTGCCTAACTCTTCTAAGTAGCTTCGTGCATATTCCTCATAAGCTTGGCAATTAAAATGCGACGCTAGCAACTTGCTTAAACTGCTCTTCCCAGTGGATTCTGGTCCTGTGAGTACGATTATTTTACTCATAGCAATTGCCCTTCTTTTTTGCAATGGCTTTTCCACTCTTTGAAACCAACCACAGCCATGATGGTGAAAACCACATATAGAATCATGGTGAAATACAGCTCGCGTTGTGCATATAAAATCGAGGAATATAAATCAATGACAATCCAAAAAATCCAGTTTTCCAAATATTTCTTAACCAACATCCACGTGCCGACAATCGCAAATCCACTGGTTAGAGAATCGGGAATGGCAATGGGTGAATCGGTGAAATAATGCAGCAACATGAAAATAATGCCACTCAATAGTAGTGAAAGACATAGATAGATGAGCCATTGAATACCTGATATTCGACTTACTTTTAATGGTAAATCCGATTTGTTATTATTTTTACCGCTCCACAGAATCCAACCATAGATTGCCACAACTGCATAATAAAACTGCATCGTCATGTCGGCATAAAACTTCGATTGATAGAATACAACAATATAAATCACCGAATTTATAAAACCAACAGGCCATGTCAGCACTCGTTGTTTGACCGACAATAAGATATAGACTACACCTGATACGGCTCCAAAGAGTTCAAGCCAATTGTGACTTATCCATTCTGATATTCTTTGCATAAATGTTTAATTTATTTTCACTCATGAATAGCTAGCGGAATCAACATGCTTCTTTACAGGTGTTAATTATGGAATAACGCAGATAAGAATCGGCTCCAATGACACGCAACGTTTCTTCAATGTCAGGCTATTTCATTCTACTCTTTATTAGTTTGCAATATCGATTCATAGCGTTTCGAATCGCTAAGAATTTTTATTGCTTCATCAATTTCTTTATCATGTGCATTCATCGCTCGCCAATAATCATTTTCTGTAAATAAACCTCGTGCAATGATGGCTTTTGCCATTTTATTAATATGTGGAATTGCAAAGGCTATGCCTTCCTCGGTGCCAATAATTTCAGCTGATTCGCCTTTTTTTATGATACTATTCACAAATTTTTCGTCGAGCTCAAATTCGGCATGAAAGATAACACTAGTGGTATATTTCTTCTGCAAGGATTTTCTATTTTCATCGAGATAATTCAAAACCGATTCATACAAGATGTTGTGTTGAAGCAACTGATTGTAATAACTATAATTCACATTCGTGTCGATCGGCATGAAAATGTCGGGCATAATTCCTCCTCCAGCATAAACGTTTCGTTGCAATTTCAAGGTCTTGAAAACTTTACTTTCATCAAATTTTATACTGTCTTTATTGAAAAGCTCGCCATGTGTGTAGCGATTGTAGTAGTCCATTTCATAGGCTCCTGCTCCTTCATCATAGGGCTTTTGAATGCATCGACCGCTAGGTGTGAAATAATGAGATGTGGTTAAGCGAACTATCGAACCATCGGTTAAGGGGAAAGGTTGCTGCACGAGTCCTTTGCCGAAAGATCGACGACCAACAATTACACCTCTATCCCAATCCTGAATAGCTCCTGCAACAATTTCCGAGGCCGAGGCAGAACCTTCATCAATGAGCACAACCAATTTGTAATCCTCTAGCTGCTTATTCCGATTCGTGTAATAATCTTTACGTGGCGCATGAACGCCATGTGTGTAAACTACCAGTTGATCGGCATTTAAAAACTGATCGGCTAGCTCGATGGCCATGGCTAGAAATCCGCCTCCATTGTTACGCAAATCGAGAATTAAACTATTGAACTGGGCATTTTTCTTCAGCTTTGCTATCGCCTCGTCAACTTCATCGCTCGTTGTCTTCGAAAAACGATTGATTTTAATATATCCAATTTCATCATTGAGCATGTAGCCTGCATCAAGACTATAAATTGGAATATGGTCGCGAACAATGGTGAAATGAATGGGCTCTTTCGATCGTGATCGTAGTACTTCTAGCTTCACTTTTGAACCTTTTTTACCACGCAATTTGCTCATCACATCGCTATTTTTTATACCGATACTTGCCACTTGCTCATTATCAATTTTAATAATGCGGTCGCCTGCTTGTAAGCCTACTTTTTCCGATGGTCCTCCGGAAATGACTTCCACCACCATCAAGGTATCGCGCAAAATATTAAAGGATATACCAATTCCCTCGAAACTTCCTTCTAAGGGCTCATTCATTTTCTGAACTTCTTCTGCCGATATATAAACCGAATGCGGATCGAGTTCTGATAGCATGTGAACGATGGCATTTTCGGTAATTTTCTCAATGTTCGTTGTATCAACATAATAACTATCAATCAAACGGAGCATTCTGCTAAATTTCAATGCATTGCCCTGAACATCTTGCAATTGCTCTTGTCCTTGTGCTGATGATGAAATCTGCCACATCATTATCATCAAAACAATAAACTTAAATATTTTTCTCATTTTCATTCGTTCTAATTTTTCTTTTTATTCGTTTTAAGGCTAGCTCAAAAGCATGCCTTGAATTGGATTATCAATGTAAAGATAGCAAAATATCACGATAAATCGCCTTTCTTAAAATAAGCTCAGCAATTCTTCTTGGCTGATGTTTTGAAATGGCGTGCTCGTGTTGATGAATTGCTCGGCTAAGTTACTTTTGCGCTCTTGCATGCTGATAATTTTTTCCTCAATACTCCCCTCTGTAATAAACCGATAAACCATCACTTTCTTTTCTTGACCAATGCGGTGCGCCCTACTAATAGCTTGCATTTCTGCTGCCGGATTCCACCAAGGGTCGAGAATAAAAACATAGTCGGCTTGTGTGAGGTTTAATCCTACTCCTCCGGCTTTAAGCGAAATTAAAAATACACGATTATCTTCATCTTCTTGAAATGAATTTATCACTTCTTCTCTATTTCGCGTGCTTCCCGTGAGCATGGAATAACGAATCTTTTCTTCTTCTAAATGCGATTTTAAAATGTTGAGATGCTTAACAAATGACGAGAAAATAAGTACCTTGTGTTTTTCTTCTAAGATCAATTGTAGGCTCTCAATAACGGCATTAAATTTACCCGATTCGCTGTCTGATTCTCTATCCGATTCCATTCCAATCATATCAGGATGGTTTGCCAATTGTCGTAATCTGCTTAACCCTTGCAATATTTGTATCGCACTCTTGCTCATGCCATCGGTTTCAATTTTCTGTATCAAAGCGTTGCGAATGGCCGATTTTTCTCGCTCATACATACTGTGCTGCGCATCTGCCATGGGGCAATATCTAATTTGCTCTGTTAGTGCTGGCAAGTCTTTTGCTACATCATGTTTGCTTCGTCGCAAGATAAAAGGGCGGATTAACAGTTGCAACTTTGCTTGCTGTTCCTCGCTATTTTTCCTCTCGATGGGTAGAATATATTCGCGCTTGAAATAATTAAAATTGCCAAGCAAACCAGGATTTATGAAATTCATCTGTGCCCACAAATCGCTCAGACTATTCTCGATGGGGGTGCCCGTTAAAACCAATCGATTTTGTCCTTTCAGTTTAATGATGCTCTGATATATTTTCGATTCTGGATTTTTTATATTTTGACTTTCATCGAGAATGATATAGAAAAAAGAAAAATCACAAAGTTTCTCAACATCATTGCGAACCGTGCCATAGCTCGTGAGAATGACATCATACAGATTCGATAATTGCGCAATTTTGTTCTTCTTGCGTTGAGCACCATAATATGTACATACTTTTAAATCGGGGGCAAACTTCTCTAATTCATGACGCCAATTGTGTAGCAACGAGGTTGGCATGACAACCAAGCTACAAGTTTGGTTTTGTTGTTGGTGGGCATTTATCGACTCAATTTCCGAAAATAAATTGCGCTCATTTGAAGATACTAAAGTGGGAAACTGCAATTTCTGACGCTTCAATTTCTGCAATAGTGAGATCGTTTGTAAGGTCTTTCCTAAACCCATGTCATCGGCTAAACAGCCACCAAATTTATTGCTATATAAATGATATAACCAAGAATATCCTTCATGCTGATAACTGCGAAGTTCTGCTTGTAGTCCACTGGGAACTGCCACCAAACTGCCTTCGCCTTGCAAGCTATTTAAGCGAGAAAGAATTTCTTTATTTGTTGAAATTTGCGAACGATCAAGTAGCGAATGATAGTGCTTCTTTATTAAAAGATGATCTGCATCCTCAATCCCAACCGATAATAAATCGCGATATGTCACAAACCATTCTTCCGGAAGTATGGCTATTTCGCCATTGGGTAGCTCTAATTGATGCTTACCCAAACGAATGTGATCCTTTAATTTTATGAACGGTATTTCATATTTGCCAAAACGAACAACTGCATGAACATCAAACCAATCATCTTTCTCTGAAACATGAAGCTCCATTTCGCCCTTATCGCGAGAATAATTGGGCAAGCCTTTTGATTTTTGGTAGCTCATTTGGTGTGTTCTGAACAAATGCTCATGCTCATCGAGCCAATCAAAAAGATGCAAATTATTACTGTGATTGCTCAACAAACCACAACCTGGAACTACAAACATCTGATAACTTTCTTCCAGTCCCCACAATTTTAATTGCTCCAAACATGATGATTCCCATTGCTTTCGACGAACAATCCGGCTGAAAAAATAGCTCTCATCTTCTTGCCTCATTTCAACATGAACTTTTTGAGTGTCATGTGGCAAGAAGATTTTTCCTCCATAATTAAACTTTGGTATCAAAATGAGATTGCCACTCAAATCTTCATTTAATTCTAGTATCATTTCCGGATCATCTTCCCATTTTACTAGCTTAAAACCAGATACTTTTACCCGATGGTTGGCAATGCTTTGCTTCACAAATGTTTCTAAATATTTATGCTCGGCACTTCTCGGAATCAACAACTCCTTTTTTCCAAGAAAGGGAACTATTTTGCTCGATTCTAAGTTTTCTAGAACATACAACTCGCCATTTAGTACAAAAGAGGCGGGCTTCATGACTAGAAATTGTGGCTTTCGATATAGAATTGGAAAAAACTTATCGTCGCAAAAGAGTTGCAACTGATAGCTGATGCCCGATTCATGCCGTTGAAAACATAGTCGGCAGTCTAAATACTTTCCATGTACTTTCAAACAGTCTTCTTCATACAGATTCGAATATTTATCGTCTTTGCTAAACAGCCGGGTGTTGCCTCGCATCAATATCGTAATTATCGACGAAAGCTGACGGTCAATAAACGGATTAATGTGTTCCTTAAAATAAATCGGATCCAGTTGATTTAGAAAATTTGTTGGCTCCATGCGCTTCGAAAATCGCTTGGTTAGCTCCTCATCGCTCAACTTTTCCGTCAATGTTATCAGTTCTTTTTCTTCTGCTGTAAACGAAAAATTCGATAAGTCGCGCAAACGTACTAGTCGATCAACTTGATAATAATTTTCTTGCTTCGAAATTAAATATGCTTGAAATAATCGCCCCAATTTCCGATGATTCACCAAGCCGATAATTAATTCTTGTCTCATGTTTGATAAATTAGTTCCCTCTTTTTTACTCGCTCTTCTTTCTTCATTTCTCTTTTTTATTTCTTTTGGCTGTGCCGGCATTTGCCCTGCCAATCCCCTTCGCCTCATGCCGTCGCGCTTTTCGTTTCAATCTTTTGCTTCGTTCCTCCGCAAAAGGATTTCCACTGCAATCGCTCACAGGGGGGGCTAGACAAAAGTATCAAAGATACAACTTTTTTGTTTTTATCTCTATTTAAAAAAAAAACTTGTTGCTCCAGCTAAAATGTTGAATGCTTCTTTAATTTACATAATTAACCGCATTAGAATTTAATATTTAAAACCAAATGAATTGTTGCACGTGAAAATTAAAGTCTCGCAGAATTTCCAAATAATCATCATTCTCCTATTTTTTCGTTGTGCAGTTGAATGCTCATATAAACAACGCATAGCATGCGTCGCTGCAGAACCGCTTTTGCATTAAGCAGTCCAATTTGGTCTTTTCGGGATTATTCCATGTTTGCATTTTTTTATATGATTCTATTTTGGCAAACCTTCAACCATAAAATTCCTAAACCCCGAAACCCTGAATGCAAGCACGCCGTGAAACGCATGCAATGCGTCACTACGGAACGCCCTTTGGGGGCGTTTCAAATTGCCATGCGGAATTATTCCATGGTCGCATGTTTCGCATGATTGATTTTTTTGAACATGGAACCCTACATGTCGAAATCAAAGCCTGGGCAATTTTAGTCATTGTTCTATTGACTGTCATAATTCTGAATTTTTAAAAATGTAAATCCGATTGAAAAATAAAAATAGCATGAAAGACGATCGATTAAAATCCGACCGGCTTTCACTTACATACATATACTTTCGAGCAAATTTTTACACTTTTCGAGCAAAAAAAAGGAAGAAAAACGAAAAATAATTTTCAACCAACAGAAAATCAATACAATAAAATTTAATTTTTTTTTCGCATGACGAACAGATTGTATGTGTTTTTCGTCAAAAATGTAATATCCAGATAGCAATTTACACCAAAATTGCAATGTCCAATTAGCAAGTAAAAATTTTTTCAGACGAAAAACAAAATGGGAATGGACATGAAAAAATTT
>JBKEAC010000002.1:0-5420 GCA_047971925.1 Mangrovibacterium sp. | reverse complement strand
TTAGATTTTCCCGCAATAGCAATCTCTTGCGTAACCATACCAACGAAAGAGAATGACAAAGTTGCATCATCTTTTAAGTTGTTCAGATGATAATTTCCATCACCATCAGTTATTGCTCCAATTGTGGTGCCTTTCACAACCACCGTTACTCCAGGCAGTGGAACACCACTCGCATCGGTAACTTTACCGCTCAGCGCCGTATTTTGCGCAAACGATTGAATACTGAAGAGCATGAGAAAAACCATGATAATGGCTTTAACTCTCATTTTACTTGCTCCATAAACTAATCTCATAAGCATCATTTTAAAATTTTGAATTCATAAAAAGTTAATTAAATCATTTATTTTGTTGTCCATTTAAATCTATTTTCATTTTTGTAGATAATACTCATCGTCGATGTGTATAAGTTGTTTCACGTTTTGCATCACATCTACCATTCGTAACATTCGAATTACAATTAATTAACTTTACAAAAGTAGATTCACTAACACTTTTTCGCTTTTAAAACTCAATCTATTGATGTAAAAAAATCGAAATCACTTGCATTAATTTAAAATGTATGTGAACTTTTTCGACAATTCTACGTTTTTAACAAAATTACTAGCATAAAATCGAAGATTTCTGTAAAGAATAGTTAACTTTATCCACAGATTTTTAAAATAATAATTCGGAGCACATGAAACTTTATCTGACAATATTCATTCTCTTAATAACTATGAGCGGAAATGTTAAAGCACAAAATGATTTACATTTCTCTCACCTTGGAAAAGAAAACGGATTTCCTCTCGACAAAGCAAATGCAATCACTCAAGATAGATATGGATTTATTTGGGTAGGAACATGGAATGGACTAAGCAAATTCGATGGATACACCTGCACTAACTTCCTCCCATTATATCACGATAGTACGTCTATTTCGAATAGAGAAATAACCTATCTCTTCACCGATAGCAATGGCGACGTGTGGGCGGGAACTTCAAATGGTCTCAACTTCATCGATGCCAAAACGAACCAAATAACCAAATTCCCCTTTCCTAACCGAATTCTTTCAATTATTGAAGATGCAAATTCTAACCTCTGGATTGGAACTCTCGACAGCGGACTTTATCAGCTCGATCGAAAATCAGGCGAACTTAAATCCTATTTGAACGAAGAAACAGTAAATGCCATTCATGAAGATGAATATGAAAACCTATGGATTGCAACAAACAACGGACTATTTCTTCTTGACAAAGACAATAACAAACACACCAAATACATGCACCGACCCTTTAGCGATGCACTATCGAGCTCTACTATTATGGATGTCGTAAGCTCAAAAAATGGATACCTCTGGATTGCTACTTGGGGCGGCGGACTAAACCGTGCCGACCTAGATAAATATGGCACACTGCGAAACTTCATTTCATACACCCCAAATCGATCGACCAACAGCATTAAAAGCGATGTCATCTTCCGATTAAACCATGATAAATTCAACAATCTTTGGATCGGCACTTGGAGTCATGGCCTTTCTCTATTAACAGCGCATGAACAAGGAAAATCGGCTGATGGAGCCACATTTAAAAATTATATAAACGATCCGCTGAATCAAAATAGTATTTCGAGCGACAACATTAGTTCCTTATTTATAGATAAAGACAACACCCTCTGGATTGGTAGCGGTAAAATCGATCGAACTCAAATTGCAGAAGCTGGAATAAATCGCTATGTTATAGAAATACCAAACGAAACAAACACGCAAAGAATTAAATGCTTCTATAACTACAAAAATAAACTGTGGGTTGGGGTGAATCAATACATCCATGAATATACAAAAATCAATGGAAAATACCAATTCACCAAACAAATATCTCCCGGACAACAAGCTCTTCGAAATCGACTTCACACCACTTGCAACATTCTCAACCTTTGTGCAAACGACAATGGATTATGGGTGGGAACCGAAGGTGCAGGCTTAATATTTTATCCTTTCTTTGCCGGAAATGAAACCAATGTTTGGGTTTCGCAAGTATTCAACACCCAATCGGGAATAAGCCTTCCTGACAACAGAGTGACTGAAATCATTAGCTCAAAAACAAATAAAAATGACTTGTGGATTGGAACGCTTTCAAGAGGATTAATCAAAATCACTAGCAATCAAAGAGGAATAACCGACATTAAAACATTCGCAACTAACAACATTTGTAGCAATTCAATTAGAGAGCTTTTCGAAGATTCTAAAGGAAACTTATGGATTGGAACTCTTAACGGTTTGAGCTACATGAATACTTCAAGCAATCGTTTCAGCAACTTCAGCTATGCCGTTGATAATAAAAACTCTATTAACGACAATGTAATAAACAACATCTTCGAAGATTCTGAACAAAATATTTGGGTGAGCACAAATTCCGGATTAAATAAAATCACGCTTCAAAACGATTCCTTTAATATTTCCGGCTTCCCTGAACAACAAACGCTAAACAACGAGCTTTTATTCGATATTTTCGAAGACAAACAAAGAAACTTATGGGTGAGAACTTGCAATGGAATGCTCTTATTCAATTTAGATTCTGAAAACATTACACGGAAAATATTTAATCAAGATTTCGAAAATACACGATTAGAACGAAATGCTACACTAACAATCAATGACTCTACATTTGTCGTTGGAAACAATTCTAGCTTTATCATCTTTAAACCTCAACTCATAGCTCAGCAAGAGAAAAACCCTCAACCAACCATCACCAACATTAAAATATACGATCAAAACATTGGAAACATTCCTGAAGACAAACTGAATCTTTCCTACAGAGATCAAATGATTAGCATTCACTTCTCGAATTTAAGTTTCTCTAATCCCGAGCAAGTGAGTTATACGTATAAACTTGATGGACTCGACCGCCAATGGAATAAAACAACAGGAAACAACATTGCAACCTATGCCAATGTACCTCCCGGAGAATATACATTCTATGTTAGTTCAAATGATTCTTTGAACTACGAAACAGCCTCTAAACTTGTCATTTCTGTGTCGCCACCGTGGTGGAAAACAAACTTTGCCTATTTCATCTACTTCTTAATAATAGCTGGAATAACTTATCTCGCCATTAAGTATTACAAAAAACAAAGCATCGAAAAAAGACAACTTGCTGTTGAAAAAATGAAAGCAGACGAGCTGGAACGACTCAACGAACAAAAATCATTATTCTTTACCGACATTACGCACGAGCTAAGAACTCCGCTCACTTTAATTCTTGAACCTGCCAAAGAACTCTCTTCGAGTTTCCAACTTAAAAGCAACGACAAGGAAAAAGCTCGTCTAATAAAAACTAGTGCCGAAAAACTTTTGCGACTAGTGAATAAACTCATGGAATTTAGAAAGCTCGAAGATAATAACTCGCAACAGCTAAATTATGTACTAGTCGATTTAAATCAGATGATGCAAGAAATATTCACCTATTTCAAGCCTCTTGCTCATTCGAGAAATATAAACTTCACGATAAACAACTCAAATTCAAAGCTGCTCGTGCCTCTCGACGTTGATAAGTTTGAAAAAGTGATGTTCAACATCATTTCAAATGCATTTAAATACACTCACAACGGAGGCGAAATTGAAGTATCAATGTCTGAAAGCAACAACAAAGCTTCAGTTACAGTGAAAGACAATGGAATTGGTATCGCTATGGAATATCAAGAAAAAATATTTGAACGCTTTTTCCAAATCAATCAAATTCAAACTCAAAGCACCGGAGGGGTTGGTCTGTTCATGGTGAAAGAATTGATAAACCTTCATCAAGGCGATATTTCACTGGAAAGCTCACCAAACAATGGAAGCTCTTTCTGTGTGAGCCTACCTTTAAAACCAGAAAACAGAGAAAATATTGTTGATGAATTAACTAAATATCAACTCCTCGAAAACCAATCGATGATCTATCACGAAGAGAAAACAAACGTGCCGACAGAAAATAAACAAGCTAAAATGTTGAAGATTCTTATCGTGGAAGATGACATTGATCTAAACAAATTCATATGCTCGGAACTCTCTATTAATTTTGAAGTCAAAGCAAGTTATAACGGTAAACAAGCATTAGAGTTAATACCTGAGTTTATGCCCGATTTAGTCATTTCCGATGTACTAATGCCGGAAATGGGAGGTTTTGAATTAGCCAAAACCATGACCAAAACAAAAGAACTGGCTCACATTCCGCTAATTTTCTTAACAGCAAAAGACAACGATGACGATGAAATTAATGGAATGAAACTTGGTGCTATGGACTATATTCACAAGCCATTCGACGTATCCTCGTTAATCATCAAGATACAAAACATTCTATCTTCTCGACAAAAAGAAAAGACTGAAATCAGAACGAAACAATTGCTAACTCCGGAAACAATCAAACTTCCTTCTGCAGATGAAGAGTTCTTAAAGAAAGCTGTTGCTGCTGTTCAGAAAAACATTGAAAACACGGCCTATGATGTCGATTTATTTAGTCAAGACATGAACATGAGTCAAAATCAGCTCTACCGACGATTAAAAGCGCTCACCAAACAAACTGCGAAGGAGTTCATTAGAACTCAACGCTTAAAAGTGGCTGCCGATTTGCTCCTTAATCAGAAGAAAAATGCTTCCGAGGTGGTTTACTTAGTGGGATTTGCTAGCCTTTCCTACTTCTCGCGATGCTTTAAAGCAGAATATGGTTGCGCTCCAACCGACTATGTTAAAAACAACTCATAGAGCACATTTTTTTAAAGGGTGCCAATGGTTTTTCCACTATTGGCACCTAATTGTTTCCAAAATAAATTCATGTACAACAATACTGTTCATCTCCCCTATTAGAGATACGAACATGGCATGACGCATGCCAACCCCACGCACCAAAAAAGGGCGTTCCGTTGAGATACATTGCATGCGTATCTCAACAACCCGAGCAACCGAAATCCTGAACCACACCCCTATGTTCTTGTCGCAGCGCGACGATATCTTATTAACCCCAGATTGAAATTTGGATTGCTGTGAGACGCATTACAATGAGTCACTTCAAGACGCAGGGTTTAATTTTTCCACGATTGTAATATTTCACAATCAACAGTCAATCAATCTGTTTTTCTTTCAATTTCGAATAATTTAAAGTGAAAAAGCTCAAGAAACTAGCCAAATTTTGAACTTTTAGTCGCTTGAAACAACACATTTCATGCTTTCCTAACTGCTGAGGAGCGTCGCGGGAGTTGTGCAGATGCATTCCTAAGTAGTTAGGAATGCCAAAGGAGTTGTGCAGATGCATTCCTAAGTAGTTAGGAACGCAAAAGGAGTTGTGCAGATGCATTCCTAAGTAGTTAGGAACGCCAAAGGAGTCGTGCAGATGCATTCCTAAGTAGTTAGGAATGCCAAAGGAGTTGTGCAGATGCATTCCTAAGTAGTTAGGAACACATATGTTTTT
>JBKEAC010000001.1:0-23355 GCA_047971925.1 Mangrovibacterium sp. | reverse complement strand
TGCTCTTTTTATCCTTATTCAATAAGGATTCCTCCAAACTCATCCGAAACATCTCAAAATCAACGGCTGCACTTAGTCGTTCTAGTGGATTGCCTATTTCGGATAGTTTAGAAAGACTATCTTGTTCATCAAAAAGACCTCTATTGCCTGTACTTTTATATTTATGCATATTCATGTGCTTTGATAGCCCTAAAGATAGTATTATTTATTTGAATCCCAAATAATTAATTTTTAGAAGTCCCCTAAAGCTATATATAGTTATAGCTTCAATCCCTTGCTGTTTTTCTGTTCTGGTAAATTGATGTCAATATTTTGAAGAAACCCCTTCTGTTTATGCTTGAACCAGTCGAAAATATCCGTTCTATTGATGGTAAAGCGGATGTTTTCGGGTTTTGCCTTGTCCTGCTCTAATTTCAGAGAGGCATTTTCAACTTTGAACCGTTTGCTATGCTCTTTTGAGTAGAGTTCACCAGAGCCTACAACCGTCTCTTTGTTGAATAGCCTGCGAACCATATCATCAGGTAGTCCGATACTTCTCAAAAAGCCTTCCCAGCGTAAGAGCTCTTTGATATGCGGAAAATAGTTGAAAATCTTGTTTACCTGTTCCGTTAGCTTGTCAATGGCTGTTTTATGTTCTGCCTCCATTGTCTTAATCTTTGTGCTTAACTCTTTGATGTCGTTGGTTAGGTTACGGTTCTCGGCTGTGAGGAATTCAATTTGTTGCTGCTGTTGCTTGGTCTTGAAGCTTCCGAAGAGAGAGCCGACACCATCCAACAAGGTAGCCCCCACATCGGCAGCAGAGTTTTTCAACTTCTCCTTTTTGATATCGACTTTGACAGAAGATAGTTCCTGTTCCGCCTGCTCTTTCTGTTCGAGTAGCCGGGTGATGTTCTCCTGTACGCTTTCGGATTGAGTGAGCAAGTCCCGATAATATTGAGAGGTGGCAACGTGTTTGGCTTGCGAGCCGTCAACACCTCGCTGTAATCCATACTTCGCCATCTGCTCGGCATAGGTGTTCTGATACTCCTTCAAACGAACACGGCTCATCACATCATCTGCACACAGTCGGGCGGTATCGGTCGATTTCTTGCGGTACTTCTTTTTGCCTGTTGTCTGCTCCGCCTTAGCTTTCCTTCGTTCGCCTGTAACAATGGGTATCATCGTTGCGTGGATGTGAGGCGTGGTTTCATCAAGATGCACCACCGCTGAAACGATATTTTCCGCTCCGTAGGTTTTCTTCAACCAATCGAGACTATCCCTGCTCCAATCATCCAACTTGCCAGCCTGTTCAATCTGTTTCATATCATCACGGCTACCCGATAGCATTATTCTGACGGCTCGAACTTGGTTCTTACCAATCTTGCGTTGTAGTCCTGCCGTTTCCAATCGATGCTGAATCGCTTCGGTGCGGTTTGTTACTCCATCGGGAAAATTTATCATCTCCCAATTGAGGTGTGTTCGGCTGGCATCCGCATTCTTTGGAGCGATGGTTCGCTCAATATGTGCCGACATTCCACTATCCGAACCGACAGCTTTCTCCATATGTAATACTGCATAGCCCATTTATTTCTGATTTTAATGTTTAACTTTGAGGTTCTCTATTTCGGCAGCCACTGCCGATTTGGGTGTCCAGAGGGTTGCAAACCCTTTGGCTTATTGGGGCTTTTTTAGCGAGAGTGCAACGAAGCGTGAAGAAAAAGCCCTAATAAGCCTATGGTATTTCTTTCGTAAATACCTGTGGAGAGCGTGCAGCATATTACATACGAAAACCTCTACTATTCTTTTTGGGTGGTTCGGGTTGCTTGGTCTGCTGGGTCAACTCTGCCGACTGGGTGAGCCGTTTCCCACACAGATAATCGTTCAGGTCTTTGTATCCCCGATAGTGTACTGACTGGTCGGATACCTTCATGCCATACCGTTGCTGAATGTCGATGGTTGCACGCATTCCTGCTTCGTCATTGTCCAAGTAGCAATAAATCTGCTCATACTTTGCGAGCCTGTCCAATAATTTAGGCGTGTTGCTGGTGGAGTTCAAAACAAAGTAGTCCCTCTCCTTGATTATAGATGGTGCAGGATTGTTACGCTGCTTTAGCACCATATAGGATAGGTAGTCCATAAAGCCCTCGAACAAGCAACACGATGTCGCACCGTTGTCAATGGCGGTTACTGCTTTAGGAGCAAAACACCCTTTGAAATACTTGTTGCGAAGCTCATACCCTCCCTGCTCGTTGCCAAAGGCGATAGCAAAATAGAGTTTGCCGTTGTGTTTGTAATAGACCTCTTGGCAAGCCTGTTTTGCCAATTGTGCCGGTATCTGCCGTTCGGCAAGGAATTGAAGCAATGCAGCGTTACCGAGTGGCTTGACGGTTATATCCTCGAAGCTCTCAAAACTCTCTCGCTGGCGAAAAGAGAAAGAGAGTGGTTTGAGGTTTGGGGCGTTGTTCCCGATGGCGTTCAGTGCGTATGCTACGCTGTCTGTCCCATGCAACTGCATTGCCAACGATATTATATCGCCCCCTTTGCCTAAACCGAAGTCATACCACTCATTACGGGATTGGTTCACTTTAAAGGATGGTTCACTCTCGGTACGAAGTGGCGAGAGATACCAAAGGCTGTTGCCCTGTACTCTCACAGGGGTAATGCCACAACTTTGCAGATACTCTGCAATAGCGATGCTTTTAGCTTGTTCTATGGTCATGTGAATGATGTTTTAGTGTGATTAATCTTTTTTCTTTTCGCCAGCAACCTATCTGTGTGGCGAAATAGCTGTTTGTATAGGTTTAGTTTAGGTTGTATATATAGGATACAGAATAAACCAAACCGCTACCGAGCCATCCGATAGCACAGCTTTACTCTATTATATATATGCCCAAAATAAACTAAACCGATGTTGGTTTGCCTGTTTATCAATAAATCGGTTAATTGATAAGCTGATTTACCAATTTATCTTTATCACTATTAATTTGTATGAATACAGGTCGTGAAATTGGTTTGCTGACTGCGCTTAGTCTGCTTAGAATCAACTCCCGAAACACCTGTGCTTCTGGCGAATGGATGCGAAAAGCGATGGCAGTTATCATATCCAGCCCGAAGTAATCGGGTAAAAGACTTTTGCCGATAACTACGCCACCGTGTGTATAGTCGGGAGCAACTGCCCCCGATTTTAGTACTGCTTTGATAGCTGCTTTTATCGTTGGGCTATATACCCCGAATAGCTCTGCTATCTCAAAATCTCTCATTAAAATCGGTGCAGTGGTTGCACTCGGTATAGTGATTACACCGTCCTCGCTGATTGTGATTATTTCTCTTTTCATGGCGCACTGTTTTAGATGATTTTACACAAACTTTGTTCTAAATCTCCTATCTTATGCGATAAGACTTCCATATCTTGGCTAATCTTCTGATTGGTAATCTTCGCATAGATTTGAGTGGTCTTTATGTTCGTATGACCGAGAATACGGCTAACTGTTTCAATCGGTATTCCATTGGATAACAGTATGGTTGTCGCCGCACTATGACGGGCAACGTGGAAAGTCAAGCGGGTTTTGATGCCGCATTGCGTGCCTATCTTTTTCAACTTCTCGTTGCAACTGCTGTTACTCGGAACAGGGAATACACGGTTATCGCCTGTCATACCCTTGTACTTCTCGATGATGTGCTTAGGGACTTCCAACAGTCGGATATTGGACTCCGTATTGGTTTTCTTTCTACGAGAGATAATCCACATCTTTCCGTCAAAGAATGTTTGCAAGTTATCCACTGTAAGGCTCTTAACATCCGAATACGCCAAGCCCGTAAAGGTCGAAAACAAAAATAGGTCTCGTACCAATTCGTAGGTCTTATTCTTCATCGGAGCATCCATCAAGGATTGAAGTTCCTCTTTAGAAAGATACCCTCTATCCACATTTTCGGGGCTGTTGATATACCCTGCAAAGGGATTGAACGGCAACACGCCCGAATTGCGAGCGATGGAGATAATGTGCTTCAAAACAATCATATAACCCCAAATCGTATTAGTACGGCATTTACGCTCTGTTCGGAGGTAATACTCGAAGTCGTTGATAAAGGTGAGGTTCAACTCTTTCAGTGGTATATCCTTGCGGTTGTAGGTGTGGGGCAGGAACTCCTGAATGTGCTTGTACACGGTGCGGTAACGTGCGTATGTTCCTGCACTTCTGCTGTGTCCTACCTTTTTCAGAAACTCGTCATTGTGCGGCTCGAAGAGTTTGAGTAGGGTTTCCTGTTTGATACCGATACCCAAATAGGTATCTTTCAGTTTGGCAGCAGTAACATATCCGTCCGTCTGCATCATCTCTTGATAGCGACGGTTCACGTCCACTCGGATTTTATCGACTGCATGGTTTATCTTCTGCGCTTCAATGCTTTTGCCCGAAGCTCTGCCAGTCTTCACGTCCCACAGTCGGGGCGGAACGTCCATCTTGCAACTGAACTGTTTGATTTCTCCGTCCACTGTCAGACGGCACATTAAAGGCACGTTTCCGTTGGGTTTCTCGCTGCCTTTCTTTAGATACATTAAAATTTTGAATGTCGAACGCATAACTCTTTTTTTGGTTACAAAATTAGTTTCCTTTGAGTTATTTGTTGATACGCAAATCTGTGCAAATCGCTGAATAAGACACGATTACTAAACTATTTGCATTTTACGTTTGGTAATGACTTAGTAATTCAACTCTGTCTCTGCTTGGCTTTATAGTGGCTTTTCATCGTGCCACTTAAAGACAAAAAAAGAGCGTAACGAACACTTTTACAGTTGATTCGCTACGCTCTGCTCTTTTTTGCTTTCTGCGGAGTTGTTTATTTTAAAATTTATCTGGGACGATATTAGATGATAGTGGATGAAGAATAAAAAAAAAAGAGCACAAACATTTGCCACTCAAATAAATTTGTTTAATTTTGCGAGCTCAAAGTGCTGCATAGGCTCAAACAAGAAAACTTCAATTGAAGTTTCGCCTACCAGACATCATTTTATACGATTATTTATAATGTACGCGATTGTAGAAATTGCAGGACAACAATTCCGTGTTGAAGCCGACCGTAAATTGTATGTTCATCGCCTTGACGCTGAAGTAGGTGCAGAGGTAAAATTTGACAAAGTTCTTTTAGTTGACAACAACGGCGCAATTACAGTGGGCACTCCAGTAGTGGAAGGAGCAACTGTATCGGCAAAAGTTCTTGACCACCTAAAAGGTGACAAAGTGATTGTTTTCAAGAAAAAACGCCGTAAAGGTTACAAGAAAAGAAACGGTCACCGTCAATATCTTACTCAAATTTTAATTCAAACTATTAACGGATAATCCTTAAAAAACATTTAGACCATGGCTCACAAGAAAGGTGTCGGTAGTTCGAAGAACGGCCGCGAATCGGAAAGTAAACGACTAGGCGTAAAAATCTACGGTGGTCAAGTTTGCAAAGCGGGTAACATTTTGGTTCGCCAACGTGGAACTGCGCACAACCCAGGTGAAAATGTAGGTATCGGTAAAGATCACACATTGTTCGCATTGGTTGATGGAACAGTTGTTTTCAGAAAGAAGAGAAACAACAGATCTTATGTATCAGTTGAACCTGCAACAGCAGTAAACTAATCCATTAAGGTTAATCAATAACATAGCCTCTAGTTCGAAAGAATTAGAGGCTTTTGTTTTATTTTGAATAGTGAAAAAAGCAATCAGCACAAACATCCAAAAAGAGCAACAAGATTTTTGATGACTTTAAGGCAAAAATCTTCTTGGAAAAATCGTTTATAAACAAAAATTACTATATTTGTGTTAGTATGTAAAACATACGTTTAAATTTTGCTTTTAAGCAGTAAATCATTAATTTAATACTCCTATGGGAAAATTTGTAATTACAACAAGAAAAAATGGCGAATTTCAATTCAGCCTTAAAGCAGGAAACGGACAAGAAATTTTAGGTAGCGAAGGCTACAAAACAAAAGCAAACTGTTTGAATGGCGTTGAATCGGTGAAGAAAAATTCACAAGTTGATGCTCGTTTCGAAAGACTTGAAGCTAAAAATGGCAAACCTTATTTCAACCTTAAAGCTACTAACGGACAAATCATTGGCACTAGCGAAATGTATGAAAGTGTAGCTAGTCGCGACAATGGCATTGAATCGGTTAAGAAAAATGCTCCAGAAGCAACAACTGATGATCAAACAGTGTAACTTGACATTCAAAGCGAACTAACAAAAGCATTCAAGTTTATTTTCAATAATTCTTGAATGCTTTTATTTTTCAAAATCAAATTCAGAATTCCTTTCCTTTATTACTTCTTCTTAGCAAAACTTTTATCTCCAAATGAACTTCTTCAAATCATTCTTTAAATCAAAAAACTCAGAAAAACCTAAGCATTCACACAACAAAATTTTCCAAACACACCACTTAACAAATGAAGAGTTCTGGGAGTGGTTTCAAGAATATGAAAACGACTTCTTTCACGCCGTTAAAAACGATGACAATGTAAACGAGAATTTCTTTAATTTAATTGCTCCTAAACTTGAAGAACTACGTCCGGGTTATTCTTTCCTTACTGGAATGCTCGACGATGAAACTGCTGTGCTTAATATATCTTCAAATGGAAATATTAAGAACATTGTTTTTGTGGAAGAATTGGTGAAATCGGCACCTAAATTGGAAAATTGGAAGATAATTGCACACAAACCAGCTCGCGATTTAGAAGAACTCGAACTCGAAATGGGCAGTATGACTTTCAACAAGGATAGCATGTGGTTCTATGCCACCGAAGACGAGCAGTTGCACGACAATATCAATATAACCGTCGTTCATGCCGATTGTACACCAAAAAATCGCGAAGCGGTTACAACGGGCGTACTCTTAACGCTCGACTACTTTCTCGGGGAAATGAAGTTTATTACAACAATCGACGATATTACGGTTATTTCGCCCAAAGAGGCAAAGAAAGAACTGATACCTATTGCGCAGCTCGATGACTATATCACCAAACGGGAACAAGAGTTCATTGAAAAATATGAAGACAAATATCACGATAGTATCAACGACGAATTTCTTCCCATTGAAGGGCGCTCAGAAATTGGAATGCCTGTGATGGCAATTGTCAATTCAACCTTGCTCTTCTGGAATAGCAAAGCATCGCACCCTTGGATTGTGGAAATTGAAATTACATTCGACGGCGACCGCCAAGGCATGCCAAACAATAAGACATCGATGTTAATGAATCATTTTGAAGAAAGCTTAAAAGATGAATTACCCGATGAAGAAGGTTATATTGAAGTGGGAAGTGAAACATGCGATGGCACACGATTAATTTATGTGGTTTGCCAAGATTATCGAATTGCATCGAAGGTTATTTCTGAACACATTGAAAAACACGAGGAGATATTGAATATCGACTACACCATCTACAAAGATAAGTATTGGAAAATGCTCGATAAATACGCCGATAAAGTTTTGCAAAATGAACTTCCGATGCCAAAACTACTCATGAGAAGACGATAAGTAGCAATCAAGCTGATTTATTCTAAAATTTCTGCTTAAAGGCGAACTTCATTCTCTAGTTAGCATTGAACTTTAGTCGAAAACAATTGTTTAAAATTTAAAGTGAAATAATTCACCTTAAATGATTACTTTAAAGCTATGATTAACAAATTATTTTTCAACTCATGGGTCATGGGCGTTTCAATTGCCCTAGCCTCATTCACAACTGCATGTGCACAAACTTTAGAAGAGAAATTTCCATTTCCCCAATTGCCTTACAGCTACAACGCACTAGCTCCGGCAATTGATGCACAAACTATGGAAATTCACTATTCAAAGCACCACAAAGGCTATCACAGCAAATTTCTTGCTGCTGTTGAAGAAGCTCAAATGGAAAAGCTTTCATTAGAAGAACTTTTTGCTCAAGCCGATAAACTTTCGAAGAATTTACGCAACAATGCTGGCGGATATTACAATCATTGTTTGTTTTGGGAAAACATTACCCCTAATCAGCCCGCTCAGATGCCCACACGCATTAAAAAACTCATTGAAGATAGCTTTGGGTCGATGGATAAATTTAAAGCGGAATTTGAGCAGCAAGCGGCTTCGGTTTTTGGTAGCGGATGGACATGGCTTGTGGTAACACCAAATGCGGAATTTAAAATCTGTACAACATCGAACCAAGACAACCCGCTGATGAACGATGTTGCTATTCAAGGCACACCCCTACTCGCTCTCGATGTGTGGGAACATGCTTATTATTTGCAGTATCAAAATAAGCGTGCCGACTATATTAAATCTTTTTGGAGCGTGGTGAATTGGGAAACTGTTGAAAAGAGACTATCGAACAAATAGTTTTTAGCTTAACTAAAAATAAAATGCCGCTAGCAATCACGCTAGCGGCATTTTTTTATTCCTATCGGAACATCATTTTTTCAGCAGATATTCTGAAGATGATGAGGTGAACTACTTGTTTTCGTATCCCAGAATGTTCAGCATTTCATTCACCGATTGTTCTTCACGATAGACGGTATCGATAATATTTCCTTTTTCATCTCTATCAATGATTACATGCTTAGGTGAAGGAATCAAGCAGTGTTTAATACCGCCATATCCACTCACTGAATCTTGATATGCTCCAGTGTGGAAGAAACCCAAATAGAGTGGTTCTTTGTCTTTATCGTTATAAAGAGGGAGCAACACTTCTTGATTAAAATCCTCGGAATTATAATAGTCGGAATGGTCGCAACTTATTCCACCGATATTAACACGTCCATATTCATTCTGCCACTTATTAATTGGAAGTAAAATGAATTTTTCTTGAATCGACCATGCATCGGGGATCGTGTTCATGAGACTGTTGTCGATGATATACCAACGTTCCGTGTCGTTTTGTTGTTTTTGTTCCAGCACTTGAAAAATAATAGCACCAGCTTCACCCACGGTGTATTTACCGAATTCGGTGAAAATGTTAGGTTCAGGCACACCATCGAGTTCGCAAGCCGATTTAATTTGCGTTACAATCTCGTTAATCATGTACTCATAGTTATATTCAAAACCCAAGTGATTTCGAATAGGGAAACCACCACCAAGGTTTAAGGAGTCGAGATCATCGCTATCTTTTTTGAGTTCTATGTATAATTTAAGAGCCTTATAAAATTCACCCCAATAATATGGAGTATCTTTAATGCCCGAATCGACAAAGAAGTGAAGCATTTTAAATTCAACACGTTCATTTCCTTTAATGTACTTACTGAAGAAAGCAGGAATTTTCGATGGCGGAATACCCAAACGCGAAGAGTAGTAAGACGACTGCGACTCCTCGTTGATAGTCATTCGAATACCAATTTTAATTTTCGACTGTGTTTTCAGTTTCGAAAGTCTTTGGAATTCGTTTTCACTATCTAAAACGATAATCGAGTTTGAAAACCCTAGTGCTTGCAATGCAACAATCTTGCGCAAATATTCATCGGTTTTATGTCCGTTGTGGATAATCTTAATATCCTTTGAAATTTTTCCTTTTTTGAACAAGTGAAGGACAAGGTCAATGTCGAAAGACGACGATGTTTCTAAGTCAATATCATGCTTCACCGCTTCATTAACCACATGATAGAAGTGATTACACTTCGTGCAAAAGCAATAGTTGTAAGTTCCCATGTAGGCATTATTTTTCAATGCTCTATTGAACAGGTTTTTTGCTTTTTTAATTTGGTCGCCGATTTTAGGTAGATATATAAACCTAAAAGGAGTGCCATATTTCTCAATTAAATAAGTTAAAGAGGTTCCATGAAATGTTAGGTTCCCATTTTTTAAATCAAAGCCATCTTGAGGGAAATAATAGCTTTGATCAATTAAGTCAAAATACTTGTTTTTCATTTAAGAACAGAGTAAAACACAAAGAATAAATTTAAAATTGAGTTTAGTTTTCTATCACGAATCATGATTTAATCGATGAGTGAGAAATCAAACTAATTGCGCAAAGGTATAATACATTTTTGGTTTTTCTTGTAGAATAGAAAGATATTACTATTTTTGTGTATAGATAAATTAGATTGAATATCTCTTTTGTTAGAACAATTCTATCTGGTTGGTTGTTTATCTAGTAATTTTCAATATACAAATACTAAAATTTAGAAAAATGATTGAACAAATCAGTGCCTTAGTGCAACAATTTGCAGGCAATGCAATTGTAAACAACACTGCAATTCCAAATGAGAAGAATGATGCAGTAATTTCAGAAACAGGAAGCTCTATTTTATCGAGCCTACAAGGATTGGCAAGCAATTCGAGCAATTTCGGTGGTATAGCTGAAATTCTTTCAGGAAAATCATCAATTTCATTGAGCAATCCAATCGTTAAACAATTGGTGAGCATGGTTGCTAGCAATTTAACTCAGAAAACGGGCATTAGTAGCGATGCAGCCTCGAATGTTTCAACAAGCATTATTCCAAGTGTTTTGACTGGATTGCTTGGCAAGGCGAATAATTCATCTGATTCAAGCATCGACATCATGGGAATGGTTCAAGCTTTAACTGGTGGAAATTCATCGAATAGCAATGGCTTAATGAGCATGATTGCCTCGGCTGGTGGAAAAGCAATTCTTGATCAGAATGGCGATGGAAAGGTTGACATGCAAGATGCTGTTTCAGCTGTTTCAGGTGGTGGAAAATCGGGTATTGGCGGAATGCTTGGCAAGTTATTTGGCAAATAGTCTAAAGAGACTTATCGCAAAGTCTGAAGATATTATCCAGGGGATTATTTCCTCTGGATTTTTTTTTTGCTCGACATTCATAGTTGTTCGATTAACTCTTAGATTGTAGTTCGTTCAGAGTTTGTATTAATCGACTAGCGAGAGTTCAGCACAACAGCTCAGATCATGCAAATGAGCGATTGTTGAAGAAAGAACAAGAGCACACACCGCAATAAAGAAGCGGGAATATGACTGGTTAATCATATTCCCGCTTGAAAAGTTTAAGTATTTAAAAAGTTTGTTTCTACATTTTAAATATCCTTTTTATTCCTTGAATTATTGAGCACTAATAGCTGCTTTAACGAAAGCTAGCACCTCAACACCTTCGGCATTAAAGAAAGTCAATTTATCGTCTTCAACCTGATAGTTTGTAATTTTATTAAGAGCGATGAAATACTGATGCTCCATGTTTTCATGAATACAAGCTCTTTGCGATGCTGTTGAATGATTTAGTACTATTGAATCAGCTGCAAGAGTTTTAATGCTCGCATTGTAGTTATTACAGCCACCATTGCCAGATATCAACATATCGGAAACATTGATAATAAGAGTAGGAACAGGCAACTGCATGTTGATGTCTAGCGTATCAATTCGTGTTAAAGTCCAATCACCATCGATAGCAAAACGAGTATCAAGATTTTTTTCAAGAACTTCCACAAGAGTGAATTTAATTGATGATCCATCGGCTGGCACTTCTTCTTTTGGCAAGTTCACTTCATTAATTTTCAATTTATAGATGAAGCCTGGTTCAAATTCAAATCCTTCGATATTAGCGTAGAAGTTTTGCCATTCCTGAGCACCAAGGACATCGCCTTTTTGCACTTGAAGACATTTTCTTGGACCAACGCCCACGCAGTCAACTTGAGAACCATTAATCCAATAGATTGATTCTGTTCCTTTTTTTGTTCCACAACATGCAGTAGTAATGCCAATCAGACAAAGGAGGCTAAAAACTACTAAATTAAATTTTTTCATAATAACTGATATTTTATTGAATTTTTGTGATAGAAGTCTATACTTGTGATTGTTTAAACTTCCGTAATGATTAAACGCTAAAAAAAGCTCACCCTGAGGCGAGCTTTTATACCTAAAAGAACTATATATAAATTTAATTCTTTGCGATAGGATTAGTCTCTGTTGCGAGCTTCGTTAACGTTTAAGGCTCTACCTTTAACTTCTTTTCCGTTCAATGCAGCGATTGCAGATTTTGCGTCTGCATCATTGTCCATTTCTACGAAACCGAAACCACGACTTCTTCTAGACTCTTTGTCAACAATAATTCTTGCTGAGCTTACTTTTCCATAAGATGCGAAAAGATTTTCTAAATCCTCATTGCTAACAGCGAAAGGGATGTTTGAAACAAAAATGTTCATTACAAATAAAAATAATAATACTGGCTGCACTATTGCAACGCACAGCAAAGGAAATCTTTTTTTTTATTATGAGCACTATATTTTAACAATTAATTTTATATCGATTAAAAATTTAAAGTTGAAGGGGGGCTCAAGGGGGTCGAAACACAGTTTTAGTAATCAAAAATCCTTAGCAAACTCAGGCGCAATTCTACCTCAACTCAATAATCACAAAAAAAGCTGCCCCATGGAGCAGCTTTCTATGTTTATTGGGCTAAGTTTCTATAACCAGAATATGTATTGGAAATCTTGGCGGTGAGGCAAAGCAGGATGTTTTGCATAAACACGAATGCCATAATCGAATATACCAGGGTTGTTAAGAACCACATCGATAGTATAGGTTGAAACGCCTTGATTTGTTGAAGCGAATTTAAATTCCGACACTTGCACCGGATTGTCATCATCATTTGAATTCATCACCACTTCCACACCCACTTCTTGAGGAGTTAATCCGGCTAGTTCTAGTAATACTTCGGCACTGCACGTTTCACCAATTTTCATGTGCTGATTTGATCCTTTAATGAATCGACTATCAACAACCTTCACAGCATCCCAATTGGCAGCTACGTGCTCTTTCCAAGCGGCAATTTCTTTAGCTTGCGCGTTGTTGTTCGCTGCAAGAGCTGCATGTCGATCCGACTGAGGTTTGTAGAAACGATCCTCATAGTCGCGCACCATGCGAGCCATTGTGAAATTAGGAGCAACTTGAGCGATTGTATTCTTGATAATAGTTACCCATTCATCGGAAAATTCTTTGCTACCACGATTATAATACTTAGGCACGATGTCTTGCTCAAAGGTGTTGTAGATTGTTTCTGCATCGAGCTCATCTTGCAAGTCTTGGTTTTCGTAGGTTCTTTCCAGAGGAAGCATCCATCCGGCATTTTCCTTGTAACCTTCAACCCACCATCCATCGAGCACCGAGAAGTGCATAGTACCGTTCATTGCTGCTTTTTCACCCGATGTACCCGATGCTTCAAGCGGACGAGTAGGCGTGTTAAGCCAGATATCGACACCTTGCACTAGTTTTTTTGCTAAATCCATGTCGTAGTTCTGCACGAAAATGATTTTACCAAGAAATTCAGGACGTTTCGATATTTCATAGATATACTTAATCAGACCTTGACCAGCACCATCGGCAGGGTGAGCTTTTCCAGCAAAAATAAATTGCACAGGACAAGCCGGGTTATTCACCAATTTAGCTAAACGATCGAGGTTTCTGAATAGCAAGTGTGCACGTTTGTAAGTAGCAAAACGACGAGCGAAACCGATTGTCAGCGCATTTGGATTGAACTGATTCATCGTATCGCTGATGAATTTTGGGTTTTCGTTTGTTTTGATTTTACTTTCGGTGAAACGCTCACGAATATAGCTAATCATGTTTTGTTTCAAGTGCTTTTTCACTTCCCAAATTTCTTTGTTTGGCACGTTGTAGATTTTTTCCCAACGAGGAAAATCGAGTTGATTTTCGGCAAAGTCTTCACCAAAATATTTCAGGTGTAGTTTTTTCCATTCTGGAGCTGTCCAAGTTGGATAATGCACACCGTTAGTTACATAGCCAATAGCTAATTCATCGGGTAGGAAGTTTGGATATAAATCTTTCAAGATTTCTTTTGAAACTTCACCGTGCAACCAGCTCACGCCATTCACACCTTGCGACATGTTGCAGGCAAGGAACGACATGTTGAAGTGGTCTTCTTCGGGTTTTGCTTTTCCAAGATTAACAAACTCTTCCCACGTTAGTCCGAGTTTGTCTTTAAAGAAACTCATGTATGTTCCAAAAAGATCTTGGTGGAAAGAATCATGTCCGGCAGGAACAGGTGTATGCGTGGTGAACAATGTAGATGCTCTCACAACTTCTTTTGCTTCTGCATAGCTTAAATTTTGTTCTGCCATGATGTCTTTAATGCGCTCTAAACCGATGAATGCGGCGTGTCCTTCATTGCAATGATATAAATCGGCATTATTGATACCGATTTTTCGTAACGCACGAATACCTCCAAGACCGAGTAGCATTTCTTGTTTCAATCGGTTTTCGTTGTCGCCTCCATAAAGGTGGTGAGTAACGAAACGATCGGCTTCTGAATTGGCGTCATAATCGGCATCGAGCAAATATAAGCTCACCGCACCAACTTTAGTTTCCCACACACGTGCTTTTAGATTTCTACCAGGATACTCCACTTCCACTTCCAAGTAGTTGCCATTTTTATCGGTTACAGGAACAACGGGAATACGGCTGAATTCTTGCGCATCATAGTTTGCCATTTGCTGACCGTGCATATCGATTTGCTGTTTGAAATAGCCATAACGGTACAACAATCCGACTGCTGTTAAATTGATTTTTGAGTCAGATGCTTCCTTTAAATAGTCACCTGCTAAAATTCCAAGACCACCCGAGAAGATTTTTAAACTATCATGCAATCCATATTCCATTGAGAAATATGCCACTTGATGCGATGTGTAGTTTGAGCGTTCTTCCATGTATTTGTCGAGCTTCGCTTTCACTGCCGACATTTCTTTCACAAAAGTTTGATCTTTTTCAAGTTCTGTCAATCGTTCATAACTCACACTG
The DNA here is from genome assembly GCA_047971925.1 of Mangrovibacterium sp. Classification (GTDB taxonomy): domain Bacteria; phylum Bacteroidota; class Bacteroidia; order Bacteroidales; family Prolixibacteraceae; genus JBKEDC01. Next base: position 8,647 of record JBKEAC010000001.1, on the reverse strand, counting down.
TTTAGTAGGTGAATCGGATTGTGCTCTAGTTCTTCCCACAATTCAGGAGATACTTTTTGAAATAATAGGCGGGCATCGGTATTCCAACACCACCATAAGTTTTGGCTTAATTCTTTTAGAGGAGCTAAACTTACAGGTAAGTTCGATTCCACAACAAGTTTTTTCCAATTTGCCATCTGTTGTTGTATTATAGTTTATAATTTATATCCTAATATTTTTGATAAAGATAGGCAATATAATTATTGCCTATTTCAGCTTTACTTAGTAAAACCGTTAAATATATTTTAAATTTAGCATTACTTCTTTTTATTACTTCCCTTTTTAAGACGATTAAGCTCTCGTTGGCATTTTTCGAGCTCGAGCTCTTTATCATTAAGTAGCTTGCTGAGTAAGTCAATTTCTTCTTCTCCGTGTTTTTCGGGGGCAAAAATATTTAATCGTGTTTCAAAATCGCTCAATATATTCATGTAGTTAATAAATGCTTCATAAGGGCTATCAAATCCATGATAAGGCAAATGTGGATTGAGCTTCGTGTAAAACATTTTTCCCATTAAATACAGATGGTTACACGCCTGCAAGCAATTCCAGTCTCTGTTCAACGCATAATCGTTCACACGAATCATTCTGTTTTCAAGAGCGAGAAGCTTTTCAAATGCTTCATTTTGTAGTGCATTTCCAACCCAAATAGATAAATCACGCTCTTCATTCGACCATGAAATTGGGTTTGGCACGCTGAGCATTGATTTTGGACTGAATTTTTTCATGACTTCCGAAGCTGTCGCGAAAACAAAATCTGATTCACGTTTCGCAATAAAGGGAAGTGATTTCAAGAACTCAAAAATACCTGTTCCTTCCGATTGGAATCCTCCGAAAACATCATAACCTAAGAATAGATTAATCACATCATCTTTCGGATTGCTACACATCCACGACACATATTTTTCGGCCGTAAGAGGATATTCGCTCCAATTGGTGTTTGAAAAGCGAAACGATAAATCATCGCATAGAGCATAGTTTCTCATGAGCATTTTTAGCTCGGGACATTCTGCACTTGCATACAGATAATTTGGCGATTTCCATCCCAAAATGTGCTTTGCTCCTTCTGTGAGAACACCTTCAAATCCCATGTCGTGAGCTGCTAAGGCTATTTCATCGGAAAATACAAGCTCGGTATTACAAAGCACCGTGGGAACCTGATTGAAATGAAGCTTAATTAAATCGAGTTGTTTTGTAATCTGCTCTTTAAATAATGAAACACTTTTAATTGAGGCTAGCGAATACGAATAGGGAGTTGCCATGAACTCCACCTTCCCCGTTTTTGCCAATGCTTTAAAAGAGTCGAGCACTTCGGGAGCATAAAGTTCAAATTGCTCAATGGCAAGTCCCGATAGGGTGAGATTTATTTTAAAATCCAACTCATCTTGACTTAGTAAGTCGAGAAGAATTTTATTGGTTGGCAAATAGGTTGCCTTTGCAGCTTTTTGCATAGTTGTTTCATTGGCAAAATCATCATAATAATAATGGTCGTTACCAATGTCGAAGAAACGATATCTGCGGAAGCGGAATGGCTGATGTGCTTGTAGGTTTAAACAAATTGCTTTCATGATATTTTGGGGATTATCTGTTGTTAAGGGCTTCTAAATATACTTCTCTGACATGTGCTGCTGATTTTTTCCAAACAATACCGTCAACTTCTTTTTTTCCTTCTTCACGAAGATGCTTCCATAGTGTGGGATATTTTAACACGCCATAAATGGCATTTGCCATGGCGGCGGTGTCCCAGTAATCGACTTTTAACGCATGTTCGAGGATTTCGGCGCATCCCGACTGATAGGAGATGATGACCGGAACATTGGTTTGCATGGCCTCAAGGGGAACAATCCCGAAGGGTTCTGAAACGGAAGGCATGACAAACACATCGCTTTGTCGGAACATGTTAAAAACATCATCGCCTTTCAAGAATCCGGTGAAGTTGAATTTATCGGAAATCTTCAATTCGGCTGCTCGTTGAATCATGGCATCCATCATATCGCCATTTCCAGCCATCACAAAGCGAACGTTATCCATTTTGTTGAGTACCATTTTGGCTGCTTCAACAAAATATTCGGGTCCTTTTTGCATGGTTAATCGCCCTAAGAAGGTTACAATTTTTTCATCGACTCCTTTTTTCACCGTCGATTCTTTTTGCTCAACGGGTTCAACAGCATTATACACCGTTGTTACTTTATTGGGGTCAATGCCATATTTATTTATCACAATGTTTCTTGTCAAATTACTCACCGTGATGATTTGGTCGGCGCACTCCATTCCCCATTTTTCGATGGCAAAAACACGTGGGTTCACACTTCCTCCACTTCGGTCGAAATCGGTGGCATGCACATGAATCACTAGTGGCTTTCCTGTCATTTCTTTGGCGGCTATTCCGGCGGGATAAGCTAACCAATCGTGAGCATGAATAAGGTCGAAATTATTATCTCGAGCAATGATTTTTGCCACGAGCGAATATTTATAAATCTCTTCATGAAGCTCTGCTCCATATTTGCCAGAAAACCAAAGTCGCCCATTATTGCCATGAATATGCGGGAAATGCCCATATTCTGATTCAAAAAGGGCGTCATACTCTCCTGGATTTACGTAAGGCACCGTTTCTATATTTTCAAACCAATTTCTGTTTCTGCCTGCTGGTGTGTTGTTGGCACCAATGAGCTGCATCGACGATTGATCTTCATCGCCATGCGCTTTGGGAACAACAAACAGCACTTCAACATCATCGCATTCTGCTAAGCCTTTAGTAAGACCGTAGCACGCGGTGCCAAGACCTCCCGATATATGAGGTGGAAATTCCCACCCAAACATTAATACTCTCATTTTGTTAGATTTTTAGGCTTACACGTTTTCTTCTTCTTCATATTTTGCAATAATTTCACTCGATCTTAATATCGATGCAACACTACTCGCAAAGGAAACTGCTCCTTTGGCTAAGTGCGGAGGATTACCATTATACATTTCCGATATCGTTCCTATTCCATGCTCGGCACTACTTGTTTCAAATTCGCTTATCACTCGTTTCACAAGATTTAATCCGCCGCGCTGATGAACATTCAAATAGGCATCAACGAAGTATTGAACTAACCAAGGCCAAGCGGCTCCTCTGTGAATAATTAATTCTCTTTCGGCAGTGGCATTGCCTGGAACGAAACCACGATATTCATGCTGTTCAGGACTTAATGTGCGCAAACCTCGTGGGGTCATGAGCACTCGGCGACAAATGCTCACCACTTCCTTTTGTTGCTCTTTACTTAGTGGACTGTGTGGCATGGCAGCAGCAATAATCATGTTCGGACGAACCGACCAATCTCTCGACAAATAGCTAGCTCCATCGGCAAGAGTTCTTTCTTCTTCCGACCAAAACGTGTAGAGGAATGAAATGCCCACTTTGTCTTTTAATCCGCTGAATTGTTGCACAAATTCCTCATCGGAATTTGCCACTGCTAGCTCTAAAGCAAAGGCAATGGCGTTATACCAAAGTGCATTTACTTCAACCAAACAGTCCATTCGATCAACACAAGGAACGCCATCAACTTTCGAGTTCATCCAGTGCAATGGTTCTTCTTTAAAGCTACTACAAATCAAACCATCTTCTTGCATGTGAATGTCGTAGTCGGTGCCATGGCGATAAGCCCAAAGAATTTGCTTCATGCTATTGCCATATTTGCTCCACAAATAGTGCTTTTTATCGGGATGCGCATTGCTGTAATGCTGCAAGGCATGAAAAAACCATAGCGGTGTATCGATAGCGGCATAGCTACTGTTAAACATGCTAGCATCAACAGGGAAAAGACCATTCTTTAATCTTGAAATCTGAGTGTCGAGCACTGCTTCGTAGTCTTCAGCATTTTCTGTTGCTGAAACTAAACCAGGAAGTGAAATAAAGGCATAGCGAGTGAGATAGCCATACCAAGGATAACCAGCAATAATGTCGAGTTGCGTTCCTTTTCGTTGAATGAATTGCTTAGCATTATATTGCAGGAAATCATGATAGTTTTCATTTTTTGCAAATAACGATTGCTCTTTCCCCCATTTGATTTTTAATCCGTTGACTTCAATTTTTTGTGTTGAAGCCGAAAAGATAACGCTTTCGCCTTTCTTTATTGGCATTTCGAAATAGCCAGGCACGAGCAAATCTTCCATGTAATCGAAACCACGATCTTTCTCTTTGAAATAGGCAATGTTATTATACCAGTTGGTTTCGGGAATGAAATTCACAGGTTTTGAAAACTGCATATATAGTTCGGGAGTATTCTCATAGAGTCGATACATCACGCCATTATCAACAGGTGTGAAATGCGTTGATGCCATTCCATTCTGATGAGATAATTCATGAATGCTTCGGAAGGCCAAAAAAGGTTTAAATCGGAGAATTGTTTCCGAATGGGCTTCTTCTAGCGTATATTTAATGAGCATTTGCTCGCTATTCTGAGCTAGCAATCGCTCACGAGTTAAAACCGCTCCACCAACACGAAAAGTTGAAACACTAGTTTCGGAAATTTCCATCGAGCGAAGATATTTATGACCATTAGGCTCAAAATGTTCTCCTTCATATTTATGTATCCCTAAATTGAAAGCCGATCCTCGCTGAATGATTGTTTCATCGAGACTACTAAGAAGCACATGTTTTTCATTGCATTTTCGAGGTGCTGGTGCAATAAGAAGCCCATGATACTTTCGCGTGTTGCATCCCGATATTGTGGTACTTGAATAGCAACCCGCTTGGTTCGATCTTATTAACTCGGCATTCAACGATTGATCGAGGTTTACTAATTGATCTTTATTAAACGACAAACATTCCATAAATAGATGTTTTACACTAGATATTAATCTAGTTGGTTAGTTATTATTTTATTAAAGTGTTGTTTTTCTATACTAAAATCGAGCGTGCTCTGCTTCAATTCGAGCTCCTCGATGAGTGCTAATTGTGTCGATGCAAATTTTTGCAGCTCGCTGCTGTCGGTGTTCAGGGGTCGATGATGTAGGGCATTGTTTAATTTTATAATTTTTCGAATTTCTTCATAACAGCAATCGGCAATAAATTCTCTTTGCACTTTTTCCCAAATGTGCGCTATCGCAACCTCTGAAAGATGTAGCATGTCGTCGGCATAAAAACGATAATCTCGCAACTCATCCATCACAATTTCATAGGCTGGGAAATAGTGGCAATGTGCATTTGATTGGAGTAGCTCATCAATGGCTAAAAGCAGAACCGATTTACTCAACTGATTACCATGTGCGCCATCTTTCCAGTGCCTAATCGGACTAACAGTGAATATTATCTTTAATTTCGGATTGAACTCTGTCAACTTGATGAGTAATTCATTCCAAATGCTCACAATTTTACTCACCGTCAAGCGTTTTCTCAAGAAAATATTGCTATTGTGCTTGTGGCAATTCGTTACTATTGCCCCTGTTTCTACTAACTGATACACCCACGATGTTCCAAAAGTAATAAATAGTTTGTGCGCCGACTTCAACTGCTCGTGCGCATTGGCAATGGAGTTATTCATTGCCTCGAGCGATTCCTCGGCACTTGCATAGCTATATTGGCTGTGAAAATCGAAGCTCTTATAGAGTCCATTTTGCAGAAACAAATCAGATTCTCGTACTTCCTTTTTAAGAATGATGCGGTCAATTCCTGTTGCAAGCGAAAGCGGATTATAGACCACACCGTAGGGATTTATTACGCTAGAAAACTTCATCTGCTTAAATTTTGAACCGATGTTCTCGGCAAAGCATGAACCCACAAACATTAATTTACTATTGAAATCAATGCGTTCTAAATGATGCTTCTCAAAGACAACCGGTGTGCTATATCTGTTCATTGGGTGCAACTATTTAATCTTTTTGCGTTTTAAAACCGTGGCTGTGCGCGATGGTAAATACAAATTCAAGTAATTGAGTTCCGTATTTTCATCATGTTGCGTTTTGTGCTCCATGTGGGCAATTCGTCCTTGACCGCCAAAGCGGAACTCATCGCTATCAAAAAGAACTTCCCATGTTGATTTATCTAAAGGAATGCCATAGCCCGCGAACGATTGAGTAGGGTTAAAATTCAACACAATTAAAAATTCCGATCGCTCGATAGCAATAACCTGATCTCCTTTGTTTTCAAAACGACAATAAACCTCGGGTGTGCTCAACAATCTACTTTCTCTCATCCATTGAATCATTTCATTTTCAAAATCATTCAGGTAGTGAAAGCGTAGTTCTTTATCTTCAATCAAACTCCAAATTCTTCGTGCATGGGCATACGACCATCCATTGCCTTCTCTTGGGAAATCGATCCATTCCGGATGTCCAAATTCATTTCCCATGAAAGTGAGATAAGCGCCACCCGCAGTTGAAGCAGTCATTAAACGAATCATTTTGTGCAGTGCCATGCCACGATCAACAGTCATGTTGGGCTGGTCTTTGCGCATGCTGAAATACATTTCTTTGTCAATCAATCGGAAAATAATCGTTTTATCGCCCACCAAAGCTTGGTCATGACTTTCAGCATAGCTCACCACTTTTTCATCTAATCGTTTCGATGTTAACTCATAGAAAATATGCCCTACCTCCCACTCTTCATCGCTTTTCTCTTTAATCAACTTAATCCAATTGTCGGGAACTCCCATCGCCATGCGATAGTTGAAACCCAATCCACCATGCTCAATCGGACAAGCTAGTCCGGGCATTCCACTCATTTCCTCGGCAATAGAAATCGCATTAGGCTTAATGCTATGAATAAGTTTATTAGCTAGAATGAAATAGCTTATCGATTCATCATCGACATTGCCATTGAAATAATCGGAATAACCTGTAAAAGCTTTTCCCAATCCATGATCGAAGTAAAGCATACTCGTTACGCCGTCGAAACGGAAACCATCGAATTGGTATTCTTCTAACCAAAATCTAATGTTGGAAAGCAAGAAATGTAGAACCTCATTTTTTCCATAATTAAAACAAAACGAATCCCATGCCGGATGTTCACCCTTTGCACCTTCGTGGAAGAACTGATAGCGTGTGCCGTCATATCTTCCTAATCCTTCACGCTCATTGCGCACAGCATGCGAATGAACCAAATCCATAATGACTGCAATGCCCATTTGGTGAGCTTCATCAATGAGCTGTTTGAGCTCATCGGGTGTTCCAAAACGCGATGAGGCAGCAAAGAAACTCGACACATGATAGCCAAAGCTACCGTAATACGGATGTTCAGGAATTGCCATGAGTTGAATTACATTGTAGCCCATTGCTTTAATGTGCGGCAATCGCTTCAAACGAAATTCAGTGTAGCTATGCACACATTCTTCTTCTCCTGCCATTCCAATGTGGCATTCATAAATTAGGTGGTCGGAACTTGAAGGTTGAAAATTTTTTATCTTCCATTCATAGGGCATTTCGGGTTGCCACACTTGGGCATTGAAAAGATATGTTTCGGGGTCTTGCACCACTCGCTGTGCCCAAGCCGGAACTCGCAAATCGGAACCGCCTTCCCAATGTATCGAAAAAGAATACAAATCGCCATGATGCAAGGTGTTGAAATCGAATTCAAGTTCCCACACACCATTACCAATTGGTTGCAAGGCATAACGTGGCTGCTCTTCCCAATTCGAAAAAGTACCAACTAAATAAATAGCTGTGGCATTGGGTGCCCAATCGCGAACTACATAGGTATTGCCATTCCTTTGTAATCCGAAATAACAATAGCCGCTCGCAAATTCTTGCAAGCTCTTTCCCCCACACAATTCACGCTCTTTTCTTTGAGCATCATGATAACGTTTACCGATGATGTCAGCATAGTCTGACAACCAAGGGTCATTCTCTATTAATTTGAGCAAATCCATAGTCTCTATTTATGTTGGTATAAAGGTATGAATTAATATTGAGTTAACAAACAAAAAAGCACTAAATTATTAAATAATTTTCCTTTCGCATTGATTACTAGCACAACAGGAAAACAAAAAAAACATAAAACGACAGGAAGAGAAGCATGCAATGCGTCTCACTACATGATTGTGGGCGTGACGTATGATTTAAATTCGGTTCGATATATTATTATACGCATTTCATGGTTTTCGTTTCCCCGTTATGTTGTGAAACGCATGCAATACGTCTCAACGGAACGCCCATTGTTGGGCGTGTTGTGGTTGCCATGCGGAATGGTCTCGGGTTGCGGTGTGTGGTTGTGATGTTCACGACTGAGCTGTTACAAAAAAGCTTGGGAACGTCAGCGCACAACTTACATCGCTTTCCGAACTGCTTAGGAACGCCAGCGCACTACTTACATCGCTTTCCCAACTGCTTGGGAACGTCAGCACGCTACTTACATCGCTTTCCTAACTGCTTAGGAACATCAGCGCACTACTTACATCGCTTTCCTAACTGCTTGGGAACGTCAGCGCACAAGAACATATGCATTCCTAACAGCTTAGGAACGTCAGCGCACAAAAACATATGTGTTCCTAACTACTTAGGAATGCATCTGCACAACTCCTTTGGCATTCCTAACTACTTAGGAATGCATCTGCACGACTCCTTTGGCGTTCCTAACTACTTAGGAATGCATCTGCACAACTCCTTTGGCATTCCTAACTACTTAGGAATGCAT